>JBILBT010000148.1:0-7569 GCA_044353545.1 Crocinitomicaceae bacterium
GGAATCGGATTGGAATTCGCTCGAATTCATGCAGCGAAAGGAAGGGATTTGGTGCTCGTTGCAAGACGAGTAGACGTTTTAAATGAGTTAAAATTAGAGATTGAATCTTCACATGGTGTTCGCGTGTTGGTGATTGCTGAAGATTTGATGGAAGTTGGCGCTGCTCAACGAATTGTTGATGCCCTAAAGCTCAACGATGTTCATGTGGAATATTTATTCAACAACGCGGGTCTTGGCGGCTATGGGAAATTTATTGAACGAAATTTAGTAGACGAACAAAAGATGATTCAGTTGAACATCATAGCGCTTACTGAGCTCACACATCTGCTTCTTCCCGCCATGGCAGCGAAGCAGCGAGGTTTTATTTTAAATACAGCAAGCTCTGCTGGTTTTATGCCTGGACCATTGCAAAGTGTCTATTTTGCAACGAAGGCCTTTGTTGTTTCATTTTCTCAGGGTATTGCTCGAGAGTTGAAAGGTACGGGTGTTCGTGTATCTGCACTTTGTCCCGGCCCGGTAAAAACTGGGTTTGAAAAGGCTGCAGGATTTAATGAAAGTCCTCTATTCGAGAAAGCTAAAGATGCTTATTCGACAGCGAAAAAAGGATATGATGGCTTGGAAAAAGGAAAAGTGATTGTTTTTAACGAATTTCCTCTTGGTTTCGCTATCAATTGGGTCTTGCCACTTGTTCCTAGAAAAACTGTTGCATGGATGATCGAAAGACTGCAAACAGTGAAATAGGAGTATCCAAATATCTAAGTGAATTTATTACTTTTGCTCACAGATGATGGTACTATTTTTAAACGATATTTCTGGTTCTGAGGTCCTACTGATTTTGGTCTTCGTACTTATGTTCTTTGGATCTAAAAGTATCCCCGGCTTGGCGAAAACTTTGGGCCGAACAATGCGTCAAATTAAGGATGCATCCAGTGATTTGCAAAATGAAATTCGCAAGTCTGGAGTGGATATGAAAAAAGATCTGAATTTAACGGCATTGATCGATGATACTGCTCGAGATATTCAACAGCCCTTAGATCAATATGTGTCCGATTTGGATGATGCGGTGAGTTACCAGCCACCATCACGAACTCAAGTACCACCGCCAGATGAGCTTCTTGAAGTACCTGAAGCTGGAAATGTTTATAGTGAAACACCATTAGTAGTTGAAGCTCCAACCGAAGATTTTGTTACAGTGCCTATTCAAGGGGTTCCAAAGGTTGGATCAAAGGCGGATGATTCTTCGGTGTCAGCAACTGATGCATCTGAAGTGCCAAAACAATAGTTCAGCTAAGTTTTTAACATTCTAAGTAAGTTTCTAGCGAAATTAAATTGTTCGTTTATAAAAATCTGTATTTTTATCGGTGAAGATGAAAACTACAAAACTACCAGACGGAACCCGAGTGTATGCCTTGCGTGCGCCGGAAGCGCGAATGCTGGATCACCATGTGGATGGCTATTTGCAAAATGGAATTGAAATAAATGATGGAGACGTTGTCTTCGATGTCGGTGCGAACATCGGCGTGTTTAGTGTTAGAGCTGCTCAGAAGGGGCCAAATGTTCGTGTGTTTGCCTTCGAACCAATTCCAGATATCCTCGAAGCTTTGAGAATGAATGCCGCTGAAGCTGGTCAAAATAGAGTGGAGGTTTTGCCATGTGGCGTCTCAAACGAAGAATCTGAAGCAACATTTACCTATTTTCCGAATACGCCAGCATTGTCAACCTTACATCCTGAACAGTGGGACAAAGACCCTAAGGCTTTTGGTCGTGCGGTGAAAGGAACGATGAAAAATCCTCCAGAAGGAATGCGTTGGATGAAGTTTATTCCACCCATTTTCTCTGGGATTATTGCTTCATTTTTGATCAAAGGTAAAAAGCAAGTTCACTGTAAATTGCGCACCCTATCGTCTGTGATTGCTGAACACAATGTCGAAAAAATTGACTTGCTTAAAATCGACTGCGAAGGAGCAGAATGGCAGGTTCTACAAGGAATTGAAGCCAACGATTGGTCGAAAATTAAAACAATGGTCATCGAAGTTCACGATGTGGATGGACGCTTGGCTGAAGTTGAGTCACTTCTTCGCGACAAAGGGTTTACTAAAATAGTCAGTGAACGAGAAAAAGGCCTTGAAGATACCGTAATGCATAACATTTTTGCCTTGAGATAATGACACGCAATGAGTTAATCATCTATACAGTAGGAATGCTGGCAGCGACCAATCTTTTTGGGATCGTTTACAGTTATGTTGTATTGAATACGTCAATTTTTAAGAAATATAGAATCCAAGATAAGGCCTACCAACCCAATATTTTTAAGGCGCGTTTTGGGTTATATTTTATCAACCTGCTCATGCTACTTGCCTTTTCTGCTGCTGGCGTTTACTTTATTTTTGATCTGTTCGACACCAAAGATTTCACGCTGTGGGTCATCGCTTTGCAGGTATTTATCGCCTTTGTAATGGATGATTTTTGGTTCTATTTTATGCACCGCTACTTTCATGAGAATAAGTTCTTGTTGCGTAAAATACACTCCATACACCATCGCGCACACACGCCATTCCCGATGGAATACCTTTATGGTCATCCCTTAGAGTGGATGTCAGGAACTATTGGTGTTGCGCTTGGGTTTGCTGTTATCTACTTCAGCTTCGGTTCAATCAATGTGTATGCCTTTTTGGCCTTTGGATTTTTGCGAAATCTTCATGAAATCCACATTCACTCCGACTTAGAGTTGCCGATAGTTAGTAAGATTCCATTTCTCAGTAAAACACGTCACCACGACGATCACCACTCGAAATTGGATGGCAATTACTCTTCCACGTTTACATGGATGGACCGCATCTTCAAAACAACATTCCGTGCAAAATGAGAGTAACACTCCTTAGTTTTCTGTTGGTGTTTCTTATTTCTGTAACTGAATCGGAGAAGCATTACACCTTAACAATTAAGGTGGATAATATTAAATCAGTGAAGGGCATCATGGAGATTTCTGTCTATAAGGACCCTGCAAAATTCCCGAAAGTAGGACAAACCTACCGAATGGCGCGCGTAAAAGTAGAAGGACACACAGTCAGTTATACCTTTGAACATTTGGAGTCAGACGATTATGCAGTTGCTCTTTTTCACGATGTCAATAGCAATAAAGTCTGCGATAAAAACTTTTTTGGGATCCCTACTGAGTCCTACGGTTTTTCAACTAATTTTAAACCAGTATTGTCTGCACCAGAATTCGAGGATTGTGATTTTGAGTTGTCGTGGGACCGATCATTAACGATTCATCTGATTCATTAATATCCACTTGAATTTGGTTGACATTTTATTTAATGTCGAGAGTCGTCTTTTTCTGCGTACCTTTGCACCCAAATTTAAAATTATTGAATGACATTTGAGGAAATCGGGCTCAAGAGTGAGGTGCTGAAGTCGTTAAAAGAACTGGGGTTTGAAGCACCTACTCCCATCCAAGAACAAGCTATTCCCTATTTATTAGGTGAACATAGCGATTTTGTTGGTCTAGCTCAAACAGGAACAGGTAAGACCGCAGCGTTTGGTCTACCACTAATCACGAAAATTGATAATCACGCAACAGTCCCTCAAGGATTGGTCATCTGTCCGACACGTGAACTCTGCTTGCAAATTGCAAAAGATCTTGAAACATACGCAAAGTATTTAAAGATAAACATTGTCGCTGTTTATGGTGGTACGGATATCCGTCGCCAAATGACAGAGATAAAAAAAGGCGTAGCCATCGTTGTCGCAACACCAGGACGACTGATGGACCTTATCCAACGTAAAGCAATCTCACTTTCCAGTGTGGAATATGTAGTGCTCGATGAGGCGGATGAAATGCTCAATATGGGCTTTAAGGAAGATATCGATTCTATCCTTGAATCAACCCCGGAGCACAAGAATGTATGGCTGTTTTCTGCAACAATGCCTAATGAAGTAGCGCGCATCGCAAAAACATATATGGATAATCCATTCGAGGTTTCGATTGGGCATAAAAACCAAAGTAACGAGAACATTGACCACATCTATTACATGGTGAAGGAAAAGGATCGTTATGCTGCGGTGAAGCGTCTAATTGATTTCAATCCTCAGATTTATGGGTTAATCTTTTGCCGTACTCGTCAAGAAACGGGCGCGGTAGCTGAAAAATTAGCGAAGGAAGGATACAGCGCAGAACCTTTGCACGGTGATTTGTCACAAGCAATGCGTGACCGTGTTATGGACCGCTTCCGCTCGAAAGATTTACAAATCCTTGTTGCAACGGATGTTGCCGCTCGTGGTTTGGATATCGACAACATCACTCATGTGATCAACTACAATCTACCAGACGATATTGAGAATTATACACACCGAAGTGGCCGTACAGCTCGTGCTGGCAAGAAAGGTGAGTCTCTTGTTTTGATCAACACTCGTGAAAGTGGGAAGATTCGTGCCATTGAAAAACAAATGCGCACAACCTTCACGCAAGGATCTATTCCAAATGCGGAAGAGATTTGTGAAATCCAATTGATGAAATTGATCAATAAGGTCATCAAAACGGATGTCCGCGAAAAGGAAATTCAAAAGTTTATGCCTACAGTTATGGCTGAATTTGAAGATCTATCTAAAGAAGAAGTGATTAAGCATTTCGTTTCTGCTGAATTCAACCGCTTCATCGAATATTACGAGAGAGCAGGTGATTTGAATGCACAAAATTCAAAGGATGACCGTGGAAGTGATGATCGCTCAAATCGCCGTGAACGCAAAAGTGACGGTATCGAAAGTGGTAAAACACGTTTCTTTGTTAGCATTGGTAGCCGAGATGGATTGAATCCAGGAGGTTTACTTCGACACATTTGTGATGCAACAGGATTGAATTCATCAAATATTGGCCGCATCGATATCATGCCATCTTTCTCATTTTTTGAGGCAGATGACCAGTACGCAACCGACTTGGTGAACCAAGTAAATGGCACAAACTATGAAGGTCACGATGTGAGCATCGAAGTCACTAAAGTCAAATCTGGCGGAGGTAGCGGTCACCGAGGTGGCGGCGGTGGACGCAAAGATGGCAGCGGTTTCGGCGGTAAATTCCAAGGAAATCGCGATGGAGGTCAACGCCGTGAAGGTGGTGGACAACGCAGTGAAGGTGGAGGTCAACGTCGTGAAGGTGGCTTTAGAAGCGAGGGTAGCGGTCAACGTCGTGAAGGTGGCTTCAAAAAAGAAGGCGGATTTCGAAGTGAAAGCGGTTTCAAAAAAGAAGGCGGTTTTCGCAGTGAAGGTGGAGGTCAACGTCGTGAAGGCGGCCCTCGCAGTGAAGGTGGTTTCAAAAAAGAAGGAACTGGTCAACGACGAGAAGGTGGTTTTAAAAAAGAAGGTGGATCAGGTTCTTCGGACCGCAACTCAACTTTTGGAAAGCCATTCAAGAAAAAATCATAATCAATTTTAAGGAATCCATTTCATACGTATGGAAATTAGGAATATTGCAATTATTGCACACGTTGACCACGGTAAGACTACCTTGGTAGATAAAATGATCGAGGCTGGGGCCGTATTGAACGAACGCGACCGTCCAACGGGTGAATTAATCATGGACAACAACGACTTGGAACGTGAACGTGGAATCACGATCGTTTCCAAAAATGTATCTGTGACATACAAAGACACAAAAATTAACATCATCGATACCCCTGGTCACGCCGACTTTGGAGGTGAGGTTGAACGTGTTTTGAATATGGCTGATGGTGTATGTTTGTTGGTGGATGCTTTTGAAGGTCCAATGCCGCAAACTCGCTTTGTACTTGGGAAAGCACTTGCCTTGGGATTGAAACCATTGTTGGTCATCAACAAGGTGGATAAAGACAACTGTACACCGGATGAAGTTCAGGAAAAAGTTTTCGATTTGATGTTTGAATTGGATGCGAATGAAGAACAATTGGAGTTCCCTACGATCTTTGGTTCAGCAAAAAATAACTGGATGTCAACAGATTGGAAAAATCAAACCGACTCAATTACTCCGTTGTTAGATCAAATTCTAGACTATTTTCCACCGAAAAAAATCGAAGAAGGAAATACGCAAATGTTAATTACCTCATTGGATTTTTCGACCTATGTTGGACGAATCGCAATTGGTTGTTTACGTCGCGGCGAAATCAAAGAAAATCAGCAAATTATTGTTCAAAAACGCGATGGTGCTCAAGAGAAACACCGCATTAAGGAGGTATTTGTGTTTGAAGGTTTGGCGCGCAAGAAAGTGCAATTCGTTCAGGCTGGTGACATTTGTGCCATCACAGGGATAGAAGGATTTGAAATTGGGGATTGTATTTGTGATTTCGAAAATCCAGATCCGCTTCCAACAATCGAATTGGATGAACCTACAATGTCCATGTTATTCTCAATCAATGATTCACCATTCTTTGGTAAGGAGGGTAAATTTGTGACGTCTCGCCATATCCAAGAACGCCTTCAAAAAGAATTGGAGAAGAACTTGGCCATGCGTGTGTCGGATACAGACAAAGCGGATAAATGGATCGTTTACGGACGTGGGGTACTTCACCTCTCTGTCTTGATTGAAACAATGCGCCGCGAAGGTTACGAAATGCAAGTTGGACAGCCACAGGTAATCATCAAAGAAATTGGCGGGAAGAAATGTGAACCGGTGGAAGAGTTGACAATTGACCTCCCAGAAGAATACAGTGGAACAGCTGTTGAAGCGGTAACCAAGCGCAAAGGAGAAATGACTAACATGCAGCCGAAAGGTGAACGAATGATCATTCAATTCCAAATTCCTTCGCGTGGAATTATCGGTTTGCGAAACCACCTATTGACACAAACAGCTGGTGAAGCGATCATGACGCACCGATTCCTTGAATATCAACCGTACAAAGGGGATATACCTGGACGCCAGAATGGATCACTCATTTCATTGGAATTGGGAACATCAATTCCTTTCTCGATGAATAACCTCCAAGACAGAGGGAAATTCTTTATCCATCCAAATGAAAGTATTTATGAAGGACAGGTAATTGGTGAGAATTCTCGTGCAGGAGACCTTTGTGTGAATGTGACAAAAACGAAAAAATTGACCAATATGCGTTCCTCAGGAGCGGATGACAAAGTGCGACTGGCTCCCCCTAAAGTGTTTAGCTTAGAGGAATGTTTGGAGTATATCCAATCCGATGAATATGTAGAAGTTACACCAGAATGTCTGCGAATTCGAAAAATTCTTTTGAAAGAAACGGAACGAAAACGATCTGGAAAGTAATCTAAAGTCATTCTCCTTTGTTCGAAATCTGTTGATAACCTTTTTTCGTAACAAAGGAGAATCGTATCGTTTTTTGTCTACCTTTAGTTGACAACAGTGCCTATGTTTGAGGAAGAAGATGAATATTTCGAGACGAATCTAAACGAGGACCTCGAGAAGTTTGAAGCCCATTTGAAAGGAGCGTCAATTGCTTTTATGGATAGTGACCGCTTGGAAGCTCTAGTGGATCATTATTTAATTAATGGCCAGTACACCAAAGCGAAGGCTTGCGCTGAACATGCGATCTCTCAATTTTCATTCAATCTTGTGTTTTATTTGAGACG
>JBILBT010000149.1:0-7545 GCA_044353545.1 Crocinitomicaceae bacterium
CGGTACATTCCAGCGAGATAGCCAAGCCCATAACTGAGGTGCAAAATGGGAAAGGTGCGCATGATGCCAAAAATGTCTTTGGATCGATCGCTCAACTGAAAAGCCATCATCGATGCCATCAGGACATAGAGCAAGGAAGGTATAAAGGCAACAACTTGCAGCCATCCATCGTCCAGTAAGCACAGGAGCGCCACCACTAAATACATGACAAATAAGGGAGGAACGAGCTGCCGCAAGGTTGTTACAGCGCCGTGTTTTCGATTGACATAGACCTTCCAATAGCCGTATTGGTAAAACTGTCGCCACAATCCTTTGAAATCTGCCCGCACATAGTACTTCAAGGAAATGGCATGTTCATACCAAATCTTTCCTCCCGCCTGACTGACACGGAAATTGAAATCATCGTCTTGGTTTCGAATCAGTTCTTCATCAAAAAAGCCAATTTTCTCGAAGACTGCGTAAGGATACATTGGGCTTGTTACGGTATCAGTAAAACCTGATTTTTCGAGTGTTCTAAAGTTCCCAATGCCCATCCCAAACGACGAAGACATCGCTTTGGAAATGATTCGACCTGTTTCGTTGATGTATTCATTGACAATTCTTCCTCCTACGCACCAAATCGATGCGTCTTTTTGCAATTTTTCAAGACATTTCGCTAAATAATCCGGACTCAACATATGTCGAGCACCCACAATTTGCACAAAATCGACTTTGCCACCGGCATAAATCCCAAGATTGAACGCATAGGGTGTCAACTGCTTGGTATTGTCGATAAGTTCCAAGGTAGGAAACTTCGCTTTTAAGCCTGAAACACATTCACGGGTTCCATCGTCACTCATGCCATCCACCACAAAGACACGCATGTCAATGCCCTCAGGCAAGACAGATGCATAGATGGCTTCCACACATTCCTGAATGTACTTCTGCTCATTCCGACAGGGTATGACGACACTTATTTTCATTCTTCTTGCGCTTGAATCTTGGTGTTTGTTATTGAAATTAGTGTCAGCAAACACATCCAAAAGGCATAAAACACAATTCCACTTTGACGTTGCAGCATGGATTCAAAGAGGCTATTCACCACTAAACTGGCAACAACCACCAGAAGTAAATAGTTTTTGTTTCTCCGCGCGAGTCGCCAAGTTTGACCAATAAAAAGTAACAACACGATCAAGCCGAATAGTCCGATTTCCAGTCCAGTTTGCAAAAACTGATTGTGCGGATTGTATTGAATGGCACCGTGTTCATCTTGCTTTGCCAAATCCAGTTGCCCATATTTTTTCAAGTGCTCACTGAGATGAGCATCTACATTTCCAGTTCCCACTCCAAGAGGATGCTTTCCAATTTCTTCCATGGTGACCGTCCACATCACCAAGCGCACTTCATTTCCTGTTTTATAGCCTGTTTTTCCAGAGAGAAATCCCTTTGGGTCGTTCATGTACTTCTTTACCGTTGAAAAGGTCAATCGGACATCATTCCTTAAGCCCGGCATGAGGACCAAAAAGAGCGCAATGGTCAAGGGTGTTGCAAGTAAAAATGTGCGATACACTTTCTTTCCGTACCGATTGCGCATCCAACGCAAAACAATTGCCGCTGCAAGTATCGCCACAAATAAGAATGCCGAAAGTGACAAGCACAACGTAAACATGATTAAGGCAAAAAGAGAAAATGGCAGGATCCAACTCACTTTAAAAAATGGCTCTTTACGCAGAAAAGCACCCCAAACGCCAAAGACCACCAAAGCAATGAAAGTGGCAAAATAAGTCGGATGATGTAATGTTGAAATGTACACGGATGTAAAGCATGTCCTCAATTCTCCACCATTCGCAAAACAGCCATAGGCACTCAGAATGCCGATGATTGATGCTCCTAAAATCCCCAAAGTACTGCCGATAAGGAGTGATGCTTTGCTCAAGGTAAATGTTGGGCGGAACAGAAAGAGCAATGGAAAAATAACGAAAGACAATTTATTTTCCGCATAGCGCGAAGCCAGGTACATGTTTTCCGTAAAGAAAATGCCTATCAAATAAATCAAGTATACACCAATCAACAGCATCATTGTCCATTGGAAATGGAAGCGCAATTCCTTTCGGTAGATTCCAGTCAGCACCAAAGGAATAAAAAGAATGACACCCAGCGAAGTCAAGTTTGGAACGCAAAAAAACACGAATGAAAAAACTCCCAGATAAATACGGTAAACGTTCGCGTAAGTCAATCCTTTCATTGCTGTTCACTGATTCGTTGGTAAAATGCAATCAACTTCTGCTCTTCCGCTGACCAATTGTAGGTTTGATGAAATGCTTTCAAGCCATTCTCGCCCATTTCTTTGGAAAGTTCAGGGTTTGAAAGCAAATAATCGATCTGTTTTGCGATGTTAGTAGGATTTAAAGGGTCTGCATACACCCCGCATTTGGCCGAATCGATGATTTCTCGCCACATAGGAAAATCTGAAGCTAGAACGGGAATTCCCGCTGACATATACTCAAATAACTTAATCGGAAGAGCTTCTACATAACTTTGGGTTGGGTGCAAAGTGACAACTCCCAGCTCTGATGTAGTCAAGAATCGCATGATTTCTTGCCGCCCAACATGTCCAAGAAAATTGACCTTTTTCCAACCTGGAAGCTGTTTCACTTCCTCTTCGAAAGATGCCGGAGAAAAGGTTCCTGCCAAAACCAAAGTAGCATCAACCTGTTCCAAAGCTTGAACAAGTTCCTTGATTCCACGTGTTGGAAATAAACCTCCGATGTAACAGATTTGTCGTGGTACTTTAATCCCCTCTTGATGATTTAAGTTTAATCCCTCCTCCAAAAGCGGGTAATTGGCAACAAGCTCAACGTGCTTGTTCACAGAACGAAAGCGTTCACAAATGATGGGTGTCACCGATATAATTCCAGACAGGCGCGCTGCAACGAAGTGTTCATAGCGCTTGAACAGTGAAGAGACCAATCCGCGGAAAAGTTTTGGAATCCAATGTTTATCCATGATTTGTTTCGGCACATCTTCGTGAACGTCATAAATCACCTTCTTTCCTCTGCGCACCAATTTCAGGGCGTAAGGCAAGAGTTCTGGATCGTGTATGTGGTAAATATCTGCGTCAAGTTCGAGGGCCTTGTGATAAACCGCCTTGGTGGTATTGATCATTCGTTGCAATCGCCCCTTCCCTTTTTTCTGAATAGTCACATACTCCACACCTCTAGAAATCTGATTCTCGCAATTTGGCACCACAAGATAAACTTTCCAAAGCTTGGCCAAAGACACACATTCTTTATGAAAAATACGAATGTCGCCCGGCGGATGCGCGCTACTTAAATGGGCTATTTTCACATTTTTTGCTGTCATGGTGGATTGGTATAAATCCTTAGCGAAGTTAAACTAAATCGGGCAAAATTGCGTTCATTGCAGCAAATCGCTTTGAATAGGGTGTTGTACCAAACGAAGCATTACCTTTGCAATGGTGCGTCCAGGTGGGCAGTATGCTATGAGAAAATACCTTCCAACATCTGAATTTTCAAAAAATGTGATCACGATGCTCACGGGCAACATGATTGCACAACTGATTCCTTTGCTGATCACCCCCATTTTGAGTCGCTTGTTTTCCGTAGAAGAGTTTGGAGTTTTCGCGCTGTACAGCTCAATTGCCACCTTCTTTATGGTCATTGCTGCAGGCAGATATGAAACGGCCATTTTACTGCCAAAAGAAGACAAAGATGCGGTGAACATTCTCGCTTTAAGCTTTTTGATCCTTACAGGATTAAGCCTTTTGATGACGGCTGTAGTGCTCATCTTTCCGCTTGCTGATCTCTTTGATACACCCGAATTGGATGGCATTCTCATTTTTATTCCGCTCACCATTTTCTTTGGGGCTGCATACCGAACCTTAACATTTTGGAGCAACCGAAAAAAGCGATTCCAATCCACCTCAATTTCTTCTGTCACCCAAGCCACCTCTCGCGCTGGAATAAACCTTTTCGGCGGAATGTATGCTGGAGGGTATTGGGAAGCTGGGCATTCAAAAGGATTTTTTACGGCCTTATTTTCCGCCAAAGGAGGAATGATTCATGGTGTTCGTGCTTGGGGTATGAACAGTTTGGTTGTTGGTTCCATATTGGGCTATGCCTTTGGTACCATTCAATTTGTGAGGACCTTCATCTCCAAAGACCGCTCACTCCTGAAAGAAGTAAACGGAGCGTCCATGCGTCGATTGGCCAAGGAGCATGATAAGTTCCCAAAAATCAATGCGGTGCATGCCCTTGTGGATGAGATCAAAAACTCAGGGGTTACCTTCGTGGTGTCGTACATGTTTTCTGAAGTGGTACTCGGCTTATACAGCATGACGATTCGTGTGTTAACCTTGCCCTTAACCATGATTGGGAGTGCCTTTGCACAGGTGTTCATTCAACGCGCTGCAGAATTGTATGCGAACAAAGAAAAAATGGTTCCCTTGATGCATTCCACGGTACGCCGTCTTTCCTTCTTGGCTTTGCCTATTTTTCTGCCTATAGTGTTCTTTGGTCCAGATCTGTTTGGAATCATACTCGGTGACGAATACCGGATTTCTGGTGAATTTGCCCGCATTCTTACCCCTTGGCTTTTCTTGAATTTTGTCATCAGTCCAGTAGTGCAAGTCACTGTTGTTGTGGGCAAGCAAAAAGAGCTGTTCGGTGTAGCTTTGGTGGGTAACTCCATCATTCTTGGCAGCATCTTTATTGGCGGATTCTTCTTCCATAAACTCGAGTATGGCTTCATGCTCCTCTCGTTATTGGAAATTATCTTTTACATTTGGTTGTACAAATGGGTATTTGCCTTGGCGAAAGAAGCAGATGCTTCACATGTAATACTCACTGAAACTGAACAATTATCGTGATACGCAATCTACTCAGAAAACTTCGAAATCAATGGATTAGCCGCTATTCTCCAAGAATGATTAGTCCTTTCATTGGGCGCAATGGTCAAGCGATCGCACGAACACGCGTTTCCAATTCCACCTTCATTGATCACATACAAGGACTTGACTTGGCCGAAAATGTGTACATCGGGCACCACAATTTTATCGAAGCGAGCAACGGAATTCGCATCGAAGAAGGATGTCAGATTACCAGTTTTATCAGCATTACCTCACATTCAAGCCATCAATCCATTCGTTTGTACGGAAAATCCTATGCCGGTAAAGAAATGATTGGGTACATCACGGGGAGCGTCCACATTGGAAAATACACCTTTGTTGGACCACATTCCACCATCATGCCGCATACAAAAATCGGAAAAGGAAGCATCGTTGCAGCATACAGTTATGTTCAAGGAAATTTTCCTGATTTCTCCATTATTGCTGGGAATCCTGCCCTTGTGATTGGGGACACAAGAGAACGTGATCATGCACTATTGGCTCAACATCCAGAACTGAAAAAACACTACGATGAATGGAGCAATGACTGATCGAATGAAAATTTTATTCGGCGGCTTTATTGTTTGCTCTGTGCTCTTCCTGCCCGACCTGCATCTCAAGGCCTCATGGCCAGCGGTACAATTGATTGATTTCCTTATTCCTTTTCTCGCTTTCAGTGTGTTTCGGAGTTACGCGTCAACACGCACCAAATCTTACTTTATTGGGCTCGGAGTGTTTGCCTTGCTCATGCTTCTTTCCATGGCAATAAATGGTCGAATTTTCGTGATTCAAGATTTATTTGAGCTGTATAAACTGATGAAATACGGAGTAATTGTTGCTTTTTTTGCGCAAGTTCCCATTCGGGAATTCCTGAAGGTTTGGCTCAAGCCAATGTTTCTTCTTTTAGTCGGTGCTAATGCACTCCACTTTTTCAATGTTTTTGGCTTCAATCAAATCATTGCCGATTTCTACAATGGTGGAATTCATATCGAGTATTTTGGATTGAATTCAATCAAAGAACCCGCAGTGAAACGCATGGTTGGTTTCGCTGGCAATCCAAACATCAACGCACTGATTTTCTTGTTCTTTAGCATTGCCTTTCTGCCTGTAAAGAAAACTCAGCAAAGCATCTGGTGGTTTTTACTAGCAGTATTGATGGTTTTTTTGTGCCAGTCGCGTACAGCAATTCTTTGTCTCTCCGCGATCCTTTTGACCAGTGCTTTTGTTCTTTCGGCACATTTCACCTTGCGCAAGTGGCTGCAACTCGGAATTGGCATTGGCGCAATGTATCTTGTCTCTTGGGCACTGGCCACGGACTTATTCACGCATTCCTTATACAGCAACAATCTGTTCAATGGACACATTCTCAAGACTGGTTCTGCCCGAGGCCGTTGGGAGGCATGGACCTTGTTGGGTGATATGATTCTCCAACGTCCACTTTTCGGATATGGCGGAAACAAAGCCTATTTCTACGCACAAAAAATATACTCCGAAAACGAGTATATTCTGATGGCATGGCGCTACGGAATAATTGGTCTGATGGGATATTTACTCATTTACTTCCTTCCTTTAAAAGCATTTTTTCAAGCAAAGAAAATCGAACAGACCTACCCCGCTCTTTTAAGTATTGCTTTAATGCTAGTTTCGGCCTTGACCAACAATCCATTTGTGGACCGAACCATAATGGTTTTGTTCGCTGCTGTTATTGGAGCCGTTTATTCTCAACTATCAACACATCAAACACATGTCGAATAGCCAAAAGAAAAAGTTATTGCTGATTGGCAGTGCGAGTGTTCACGTCCAAAACTATTACAACTTGGTACGTGACTATTTCGCCGAGGTGATGATTGTCACCAATGAAGCCATTGACTATTGTCCACACGTAAAGATTTCTTTTGAAATGAGAAATCCATTCGCCGTGTTCAGTAACATTCAAGCCCTTAAAAAGGTGATCAGTGAGTTTAAACCCGACATCATCCATGTGCACCAAGCTAATGCTTACGGATACTTTGCCTCGATGGCTAATCGGAGAAGGATACCGATGGTGCTGACTACTTGGGGGAGCGATGTTCTGCTTTTGCCAAAACGAGGTTTCCTTTACCGCTACATTGTCAATAAATCACTGAGGGATGCTGATTTCATTACGGCAGATGCGCAGTATATGGCAGAAGCCATTCATGGTTTAATCGGAAAAAAGGAAGTGACGATTGCCAACTTTGGCATTGAGATTTCATCAATGACAGCATCACATTTAAAGGAAAACATCATCTATTCAAACCGCTTGCATCAGGATTTGTATAACATTGATCAAATCATTTCCGGGAGTGCAAATTTCCTAAGTGAACATTCAGATTGGTCGCTAACGATTGGTGCCAATGGGAACAATACGGAAGCCTTGAAAGCGCAAGCGAAGGAAGAAATTAGGGAAAATCAAGTGTCGTTTATTGGTTTTGTGAACGCAGATGTCAATCGAGCGCACTACCTAAAATCTGCCATTTACATATCCATTCCAAATAGTGATGGCACTGCGATTAGCTTATTGGAAGCCATGGCTTATGGTGCAATTCCTGTGGTATCTGATCTTCCTGCCAATCGCGAGTGGATTGTAGATGGTGAAAACGGTATAATTTTGCGCGATAGAAATGTTGAAGAAGCCTTGG
>JBILBT010000010.1:0-23599 GCA_044353545.1 Crocinitomicaceae bacterium
TAAAGAATTGATCGAATTGCTTTTTGAGCACCCGTACAGTAAGAGTGAATATTTGGAAAATCGATTGTCTATCTCACGTATTACTGCAGCAAAATACCTCAAGGCACTTGAGAATATTGGAATTCTTCAGTCAAAAAAGGTTTGGAAGGAAACATTGTATATCAATACTGCACTTTTTGAACAATTAAGAAAACATTGACATTTATTATAGTTTTTAAACGAAAAAGCCCCTTTTTTTAAGGGGCTTTTAGGGAGATGTGGGCCAAAGGTCTGAATTATCGAACTTTTTGAGGGAGGATGTGGAGAAGATTGCGGGGGATCAATTCTTTTGAAGGGAGCATCAACCGAGTTTGAATTTACAATAAGGACAGAAATGAAACCAAAATAGTTTTTTGAGTTTAAGTTCAAAATTGAAATTATGAGAATTACTATTTTATTGTTTGTCCTGTGCAATGCACCAACCATCCTATCACAAAAATTTGAAGTCACTTTCAATCAATGTTCTCATTTCAAAAAAGGGAAAAGTTTGAACTATGAAAATCTAATTCAGAAAGGTGGATTTAAGCTTGATCAGGATCAAAATGGTCAAAATATGTATGTCTTTGATCTCACTAATCAGGAAGCTCTATTCTATTATCGTGGAAACTTGGTTAGAAAGATTGTAATTAAAAAGAGTGTGATTGAAGGAGATTTGGTCAAGGTGGAAGTTGATGATAGTGATATAAACGATGGATCAACCATTCCCGTGTATTGTGTGTTGAACATAGGTAATGATTTCTCGGTATATCCCTATTTTATGCTATATTACCGATTTGAAGGTAAGGTTGAGGGAAATGTGGTTTATGAAAAGTAGATAATAAAAATTCATTTTCAACAATTTAAAAGAATTACTCAAAAATATCTCCTGTAAATCCGCGTTATCTAGGTAGTTATCTATTTTTTTATTTCAATTTAAACCCTATTCATTGGATGTTTATTGAAAACGAAGTAAACCCTTTGTTAGGATTTTAAAGAATAAAATGCATTGTCGAATTCTTGACTTCAAAAGAGTTTGTTACTTTATCTAGTCACTTGTTAATTTATGAATTTTACGATTACAAATCACATTAACCTATGAAACAGATACTTATAACAATCATTGCCCTTACTTTTTTTACCATTTCACAAGCACAGAACGTAAACCTGACACGACATTCGCAAAGTGTACCCGATACAATGTTGGAACTAGACTTTAGCGAAATTCCTTTAATTGAAAATCAGACAAATTCACAAAACAACAACCAATCATACAATAATAATTCTCAAAACAATGTACAAACGAACCTCAATACTATTACCGACATTGATGGAAATACCTATAAAGTAGTGACCTTAGGCACACAGACATGGATGGCGGAAAATTTGAGGGTAACCAAATATAACAATGGAACTGAAATTCCCAAACAAGTTCTTTCGGATGAGCATTATTCCGCAAATCGAGATTTAGAAAACTCACAACTTAATGGATATATATATCCTTATAGCATCGAACACGTCCCAAACGATGTAATTATCAAGGAAAATGGACTGCTTTACAGTTTCTATGTTGTTAAAAATGGAAACGTTTGTCCACAAGGATTTAGATTACCAACTTCGTATGATTTTACCATTCTTTGGTCAAGTTACATTAATGATGATAACGATCCAGTACCAGCAGTTTTAAAACCGTTGAAGGAATTCAGTTATCCTTATGAAGCAACGACTGGTGGGTATTACAAACAGATTTTAGTTAAATGTTCAAATTGTAGCTATTGGACGGAGCAGCAAAAACAAATCAATCCTTGTTCCGTTTGTAAAAACAAAAGGAGTTGGTATGTGAATGGAGATTATGTCCCGAAAACTACATTTACTGCTTATGCTAAATTCAATGTAGGGTTTATGGTTGGAACCAATTCTTTGGGTTTGTCTTTAGATGCTCGAGATAGTCATTATTGGACGAATAGCGAACTTGATTGGGGTTCCTCGACTAGATTTTACACACTCTATATTCATCAAGATGGCACCGTTTTTTATCCAAATAATGAGTTCCAGGCTTTTGGATCAGGATCATTCTACCGAATTCGCTGTATTAAAAACGATTAGAATTTGGACTAGGTTACTCCTTAGAAAACTTTAGATCTTATTTAAATTCAATTTGCGCAGAACTTGAGATAAAAATTTCTTCACTTTTGAATAGTGTAGTTGATTTTTCTAATTACTCAAAATAACTTATCATCCCATACGACTTATTCGTGTTAATATCCGAATAAAATTGAGTTACATAGGGATCTGTTGATTTCATCGCCTTTGTATTGATGGTTACAAATAATTCCATTGGTTCATTGGTATTGTTGTCTACGGTTTTGCACACGAAAATGTAAACACCGTGCTTCAATTCGTATTTCATTTCACCGTCAGAGGACTTCTGATTTTGAAAATAGAAAGCATACGTATTTGCTTGTAAATCAAAAGTAAGTTTGTTTTCACCGAACCCGTGAGAAAGCAAGTTTCTTGTCGTGTCTGAAATCACTTTAAAATAATCTTCGGTGAAGTTACACTCAAAAGTTTCCCATTGGAATATGCTGGCTTCAATTACTTGAGATTTAGCGAATGTGGGAAGTGCAAGTAGTGTAAGAATCAGTAACTTTTTCATAGACATAGAACTAAATTAATCTGATCTATAGCGTCCGAATTAGAAAAGATTACACCTTACATACATTTGTAAAAAATACATTTCACCTTTTAAGTAAATTAGCAATCTTACTGTTTATACCTTATCCAGAAAGTCCCTTTCACTTTACGTTGTTCCCTTTGGTCTTCCGAGAATTCCCACATTAGCAACATACAGTATTAATCCTTTCTTTTTGAGTATTCTTCAATTAGCTCCAAAACTTCAACAAACTCATTTAATTCTTTATTCAATTTGCCTTCGTTATATAGTTTTTCTACCACAGACAGAGGTATTATTGCACCGTTTGAATATTGGTAATTAATTGGTGTCAAATTAACCCAAGCATCTCTTCCTGAAGAGTCGCTAATAGTTCCATAGAACTCAACATTGCATCCATACTTAAGTTTCATCTTTTCCTCAAATAGTTGGGTAGTGTCTTCATCATCAAAATCTGACGGTATAAACTTCAAATCTTGAAGCTCTGAAGTATCTGCGGTGAGACTTAGAATTCTCATATTATTATACCTATCTCGTAAAACTGAATCAACCTGAGAATAGGTTATGATATTAACAAATGAAAACAAAATTAGTATAATCAACTTTTTCATAGGTTATTATTATGTTTTTTGAATCATACGACTTAAGTTCAGTTTCTAAAGCGCATTTTAATAAAAAGATTACACTAATTTTTGAGAGAGCAACAGATTCCTAACTTTCTGAATAGTCGCTGTTGATGTATCCATTTGTTTAGCAATTTGTCTTAATGACCAACCCTTTTTCTGTAGATCAGCAATTTTTTTGTTCTTCCCCTTGTTGAGGAAGTCCCCCTTTACCCTCCTTTATTCCTCTTGATCTTCCAGTCTCCCCCGCTGGATACAAACACCATTCTTCCGACCACAGTTCCCTCATCTTTGTTCTCCATTTCTTAGGAGTTAAAAATCACTTTGTCATTTTTAGCTTGACTTTTCGTTTTCTATAATGTGGAATAAGTTACAACATAAACACAAAGCATATGAAAACACTTCTTTTGTCCTTTTCAAT
This sequence comes from Crocinitomicaceae bacterium, assembly GCA_044353545.1. Taxonomy (GTDB): domain Bacteria; phylum Bacteroidota; class Bacteroidia; order Flavobacteriales_D; family Crocinitomicaceae; genus M0103. The sequence continues at coordinate 3,731 of JBILBT010000010.1, forward strand.
ACTTATCCCGGGATTTTCATCGTACTCTCAGGTAGATAGTGTAGCTGTTTTACAATCATACATTGACAGTTTGAATGCTGTTCCCGTAGTGAGTTTGGAGCCCAACGAAAAGTACTTAAAAACACTCAGTCATGTCTATATTCCTTCAGTTGAAGACTACGAAAACGATCCAATGCAAATGATACTTTTTATTGCCTTTTTAGAGTCGAGGTATAAATGCAACATTGAATTTATGCAAGAAGACAGTACAAATGGCGTAAGAGATATTCTGTTTGAAGTATCACAAAAAAAGGACGTTGTTTTCTCAGCTCTGATACTTAAATTATCAGTTGTAGAACAACTTCATCAAGAAGGAGAGTTAATTTGTCAATTGGACGAATTTTGTAAATGGTCAGATTTAATTGTGAATTGGTAGACTTCAACATCGTCTATTCCGCGTGAAATGGCAAATCCCTTATACATCGCTCCTTATAGCCATCTTACTTTACGCTGAATCTCCTGAAAATTCAGTTGTTATCGTAATTTAATCTAATAGTGGTAAAAGTATCCTTGTAAGCAGAAGATGTCCACCAGCAAGTATACGAGCCAATTCCATAGAAATGACCCAAAGGGTAACGGTAACCGCTAGGAACTCCTGAGAAACCGCTCTCGTTGATACCATTACATTGATATGGATTCAATTAAAGATTCAATTACGCACACAGCGTACATGAAATCCTGTAGCTACGGGCATATTATCTTCTTCGATAGAACTTCTCTCAGTATCCGAGTCTGTCAAAATATAAAATTCGAAAGCTAGTCCATTCTTACTATTTCCACTAGAAGTCCACCAATCACTACCAGAATATTTAATAAATGATGAATGGTAGTAAAAAGATGATCTATATCCTCCGCAAAGCCCATTGAAACCGCTCGAATTTGTCCCATCTTGAACTTTCCAACCATATTTACTTTTCATTTTTTTTGCTGCTTTAGCACCACCACCTAAAGTGAGGGATAAAATTCTCCATTCTCGAATTGAAGGAACATGCCAACCTTCAGGAGCCAAGCGTCGTTTATCCTTGACGGCATACCAATTGTACAGTTTTCCATATTTCTTTCCGTTCTTAGGGTTATTTTGAAAATAACACCAAGCAGGTTGTTTGTTTTCACCCGCTCGTTTCCAGTCTGCAGTTGATTTAGCTTCAGGTATCGGATCTCCATTCCTAAAGTGATCCACATTAAGGTTCTCTGCCATCCAAACTTGATTTCCAATGGTTACCTCTTTTATTTGATTAGATGACCAATAAAACCAAATTCCGCAAAAAACTAGAGCAGAAAGTAAAATAGACAGCGATAACACCCACTTTCGTTTCGTTCCTGGATCTTTTTGTTGCTTTGCTACCTTGCTATTCCCTTTTTCTTCTGTGTTTTTTTTGCCTTTATCCAATACTTTATTCTCAACTATTGTACTTTGACCATTATCTGCGCCAATGTTTGAATTTTCTTTCTGCTCATTCAAATCTTTAATCCATAACTCACCGCTTTTAAATCTAAATTCAGCCTTTTTCTCTGTTGCCTTTTGTATCATTTCATCCCAAAAGGTCTGCGTCTTGGGAAGTGGATCATTAACGATTTTTGCTTGCAAATCAAAACTTGACAAGGTTTCTGCATTGTATGGTTTATGCCCCATAACCAAATGCCATAAGACAACCCCAACACTGTAAATATCTGTTAAATGATTTACCTCCTTTGTACTTCGAATTTGCTCTGGACTCATGTACATCGGTGTTCCCATTTGCAAACCAGTACCTGTTTGGGTATATTCCGCGGAATTTGAATCTGTATTCTTTGCGATTCCGAAATCCATAAGCTTTACCCGGCCCAATTTATCAATCATAAAATTGGATGGCTTAATATCTCGGTGAATAAGATTTTGGTTGTGAACATATATTAAGGCTTGAAGCATTTGAAGCAGTATGGTTCGGATTTCATCATCACTCAACCTTCCTTTTCGTTCGATATAATCCTTAAGCGTCTCCCCATCAATATATTCCATAACAAAAGACACATTATCATTTTCATCAATGAGGTCCGTAACCTTGACTACATTGGCATGTGACATTCTGTACATATTCTTCGCTTCAGCTAAAAAGCGCTTCCGGATATTATCGTTTAATACAAACTCTTTATTCAGAACCTTTAATGCCACTTTAGTATCAAATTTCAGGTCATGAGCAAGGTACACTGTCGCCATACCTCCTTTGCCTAGTTCAGAAGTGATTCTATAGTGTTGTATTTGTTGGTTGATCATATTTTTTATTATTTGTAACAAAGGTTAAAAATCCCTAATCGGCCGAATATAAAGGTAGTTGCCATATTTAGCGCCCTCACCATTGATGCCATTAGTGAAATTCTTGTACCAAGCACCTTTATTAGTGTACTCCGTAGAACTCCAATAGAAGCCGTTTTGAAAACCACCCGCGCCCGATTTCAATGCTTCTAATTGATCATAACAATTATTTAAGTCATCAATTGTTGGCAAGTACCAATCAGAATAACCATCCAAATAAAAATTTTGACATACTTCTATAGCAGAATCCCATTCGTATCCTTCAGGTATAGTTCCTATTGGAGCACATACTTTCCCGTGTTCACCAGATTTGTCTATATAAAAGATGATTCCTCCTTGATATTCTTGTCCAATCCGTAAACAACCATCTAAATCATCACCAAACACTTCTGGACACCGGTCGTCATTGTCGGGTATTCCGTCATTGTCACGATCCTTTGGGCAACCATCGATTTCATTACCAAATACATCAGGACAATTGTCTTGATTGTTTGGTATTCCGTCATTGTCACTATCCGGGCATCCATTAAATTTATTTAAACCACGAATCTCAGGACATGAATCGTTTTTATCAGCAGTTCCATCTGAATCACGATCTTTAAATCCTAGATAAACAAAGCAGACTACAATTATTCCAATAAAAAGTAAAATCCCTATGCCAATACTTAATGTTTTAAGATTAAAATAACCTTTCCTTTCCTGTTTTTCTTTCTTTGAATTTGCGGTGTATTTTGGGTTTTCGGAATTACTTGATGCACTCACATTTCTATAAGCACTTGCGCTATCTGTTTCAATTTTGGTTTTTTCAGATTGTGAGTTATTTCCACCCATTAAATTTCCAATCTCACGTTGCCAAGTATTGCAGCTTTTGTAACGATGACTAGGTTCCTTGTGTGTTGCTTTTTGAATACATGAATCCCAATTTGTATTTGTTAGTGGTAACGGTTCATTTACAATTTTGGTTTGCAACTGAAAATTAGAAATTGTTTGGCTATCATATGGTTTTTCACCCATAGTCATTTGCCAAAGAACAACACCCAAACTATAAATATCTGATTGTGCGGTTACACTCTTTGTTTCTATAATTTGCTCTGGACTCATGTACATTGGTGTACCCATCTGCATTCCCGTAGTGGTTTGAGTATATTCCAAAGCGTTAGCATCCAATGTTTTGGCGATCCCAAAATCCAAGAGTTTAATTTTGCCGGTTTTGTCCAACATAAAGTTAGATGGCTTTATGTCTCTATGCACCAATTGTTGTTCATGCACATAATTCAGCGCTTCAAGCATTTGGCTGAATATATCTTTTAACTCATCATCCTTTAATTTACCTCTACTTTCTAGGTACTCTTTTAGGGTTTCTCCATCGATATATTCCATTACAAAAGCAACAACATCACCTTCTTCAATTAAATCTGTTACCCTTACCATATTTGGGTGGGTCATTCGATATATATTTCTTGCCTCTGTTATAAAACGCTTTCTGATATTATCGTTGTGAATAAACTCTTTGTTTAATATTTTGATGGCCACCTTAGTATCAAATTTCAGGTCATGAGCAAGGTATACTGTCGCCATACCTCCTTTGCCTAGTTCTGAAGTGATTCTATAGTGTTGTATTTGTTGGTTGATCATAGTAATTATTAAATAAATCCTTTTAGATGGTTATAAATGAAGTAATTCTCATTTCCATCTACCAAAGTAAATTAAAGTCCATTTTGGATAATTAGTATCTCTTAAATAGCATTTGTCATTAGAAATACGAATGTAAAGACCTGTTCTGTTTTTATCTTTTAAAACATAGGTGTCATTTTTGAATTCAATTTGTTCATAAAAATATTTCTCTTTCATATGGGTTTCCACCCATTCATTATTATTTATTTTTTGGAAATATGTGTGATAACCATTATTATCGTCTCCTTCCCATTTTAAGTTTTTCAAGACGGCTGTGTTTGGGTATTGATCTCGTATACATCGGATAGAGAACCCTCCTCCTTTTGCGTAGGTGTAACCTGATTCGCATTTGGCATCATTCGTACTTAGTTGCCAATATGACCCCGATAAGGCGTTATAAATAGACTCCGTCGAACTCCACCAAGAGCCTGTAATTCCAAGGTATTCGAAGTATCTTCCATCGTAGTCACGGAAACCACCCGGAAGACCTAAGAAACCACTACTATTGGTGCCATTTCCTCCATCTTTCCATCCATCTTTAGTTTTCATTTTAGCACCAGATTTTGATTCACCGCCCAACTGATTGGTCAGTATAGTCCATTCCTCATCTGTTGGAATATGCCACCCCTTGGGAGCAAGACCACGTGGATCATTTACAGTATACCAGTTGTAAAGTTTACCATATTTTTCCCCGTTTTTTGGATCATTCTCATAAAAGCACCAGGCCGCTTCTCCAGCCTGAGAATAGGCCTTCCATTCACCTTCGGTCTTTGCCTCAGGAATTGGATCGCCATTACTGAATTTATCTACGTTTAAGTTTTCATCCATCCAAGTTTGATCTCCAATTCGAACGGTGTCGAAAACATTGCCGTTCTGATCAATACATGATCTGTCTAAATCTTTTTCAGTTTCAGCATTAGATGTTTTGTTATTTGTTAACTCGAACCAACTCATTCCGAAGAGAATTACCACCAAAGCAATGATAAGAGGCATCAACCACTTTTTCCGCTGAGACGGATTATTAGGTGTTATATTATTTTCTCTTTTTGCCTTATCCTGAACCTTGGATATTGACGGATCCTCCTTAATGCTTGAATCAAAGACAGTTTTTTCTTGAGTATGAGAATTTGATTGATTTGATATAGCTTTTAATTCATTGAGCCATATATTACATGAGGCGTAACGAGACTTCGGATCTTTTTGTGTTGCCTTCATGATCATTTTGTCCCAAAACGTATTCGTTTCCGAGAGTGGCTCCTGAACAATTTTCATTTGCACCTGAAAACTAGAAAGCGTATTTGTATTATAAGGCTTCTTCCCCGTTACAAACTGCCAAAGTACTACCCCCAAACTGTAAATATCTGATTGTGCCGTAACACTTTTTGTTTCTGTGATCTGCTCCGGGCTCATATACATCAGGGTACCCATTTGCGTATGGGTTCCGGTTTGGGTGTACTCGTCGGAACCTGGATTGGTATTCTTTGCAATACCAAAGTCCAGAAGTTTAACTCGCCCAGAGTTATCGATCATGAAATTAGAGGGCTTTACATCACGATGAACAAGGTTCCTGTCGTGCACATAGGAGAGTGCTTCGAGCATCTGCGGAAGGATTGCATTGATCTCCTCATCACTCAATTTCCCTTTGCGATCGCGGTATTGTTTCAGCGTTTCTCCATCGATAAACTCCATCACAAAAGCAACGGTATTACCATCATCAATAAGATCAGTTACTTTAACAATGTTCGTATGAGACATTTTATACATGTTTCTGGCTTCAGCCAAAAAACGCTTGCGAATATGTTCGTTGTGAACGAACTCCTTGTTCAATATCTTGATGGATACCTTCGCATCGAATTTCGAATCATGCGCAGCGTAAACATTTGCCATACCACCTTCGCCCAGTTCTTGTATCAATTCATACTTATCGAGAAGTTTACCAATCATTCGTAAAGGTTCGAGTATTTCTTATTTAAACTACATTTCATCTTGAAAATGGTTATTACCGTTTTATCCGTGCCAAAGGAATCCTATTCAGATTTTGACCAAAAATGATAGGAGTTTGTTTTCCGCCGCTATAGCTATACACCTTGTTTTGCGTGTAAAGAAACAATTCTGCTACTGTAACATAAGAGTCATTGTTGTTATCGGCCAATCCGCTAAGTCCACTGATAAGATAATAACTGAAGACACCTTGTCTTAGATTACCGGTTTCCTGAGATGTTTGATTAGAATTGGAGGACATGATCACAGCAAGCCTTGTATCATTTAACGCAGACACTGTTGAATAATAAGTTAATGGAGATGTTTGATCTCCTGATATTCCACCGATGCTCCCCGAAAAACAAGCGTCTGCGATGCAAATTTTAAATTTTGCTTGGGAACTCTTGAATTTATTCTTCAAAGAAATATGATCCACAGAACTTGTTATATTATCATAGGGACAGAAATGTCCTGGCCCCCCATGCCCCGAAAAAAAGAACAATACAAAATCATTTTCTCCGGCAAGCTGAAAAATATCCTCAATAGCCATATTCACATTACTCCCTGTAGCCTGATCGTTAAGCAGCAATTTCGATTTTCCGGCTGCCATTTCCCTTGGAAAAGCCTTTAGCAAATGCTCATGAAATAGCTTAGCATCCCTATCGGCATAATTAAGATCAGATTCAGTTCCCTGGTAATCCGAAATACCAACGATAACGCAATAAAATTTTGGGTAGAAGTCTCCTTTACTTTCTCCTTTCACTTCTTCTAACGTTTCATTTGTTGAAACGGTAATAAGGGTAGATGTAGTGTCAGCAGATTCATTCCACAATAATTTACCATTATGCCATTCACCTTGTACAATATTCCCAGTTGGTTCCTTCAGAACACCGTAACCATGTGGCTTATTTTTTAAAAAAACTCCCTCGTAAACGTTTCCACTAGAAAAATAATACTTACCAAAAACCTTCTCGTTGTCCACAAATTCCCCTTTGAATTCATCTCCATTTTTGTAAGTATAAATCCCATGTCCATCCATTAAATTGTTACTGTACCCACCGGTATACTTATCTCCATTTTTATAAATGTATGTTCCATTTTTTCTTAGACCTTTTTCAAATTCTCCCTTGAAAACAGAACTGTCTTCGTAAATTTTGACACCATATCCATCGATACAGTTTCCCTTTGTACATTGAGCAAATCCGACTTTTGAATTTAAAAGCAGAAAGGATATTGTTGCAACGAGTCTGTAGTAATGCATAATTATTTGTTGATAGTATCAGATAGTTCAGAATTAGTCTGGGTAGTCGATGATGTTGGATTTTCAGGATGCTTTTGTTCATCAACTTTAATAGGAGTATCTTTTATAGTTTTCTTTTCCATGGTATTCTTTAGAGAGTTAAAACGGGAATCATCGACTTTTTCAGTATTAGGATTGCCTAAATAAAATCTAAATATTAAAAAACCGATTAAAATTAAAATGACACTTATAATAAATACCCCTTTCTTCTTTTTATTTGTTTTAATTGTAGTTTCAGCATTTTCAAATATTAATAATTCATTCTCTGAATCATTTTCTTTAAAAACATGGTCACTTGTTGCTTCGTCTTGGATAATATCAATTGTAAAAGATAATGCTGTAAAGTTGTCTTTTGAAGTATTCTCACAATGTTCCTTAATAATACTCAAAGCCGATTCTGGGGAGTTAATTTGTCCAAATAATGCTTCAAAATCATCATCTGTCCAAGCTTCTAAAATTCCATCAGAGCACAATAAAAAGTAATCGCCCGCTTCAAGATCCGTAATAATTCGTTCGTCGATTAAAGCTTGACTGTGATTGCCCTGGATTGCCCTTGTAATTATATTAGACTTCGGGTGATTGATTGCTTCTTCCTTAGTAAGTATTCCAGCAGCTAAAGCTTCATTAACCCAACTGTGATCCAAAGTTTTAAACTGTATCTTGCCTTTTCTGAATTGATATACCCTACTATCTCCACACCATGCTACGTAAAGAGAACTTCCTCTATTTTGAATTAGGGTAAAGGTGGTTGCCATACCAAATGATTCAGGGTTTTTTTCCTGATAATCTGATAATTGACCTTCAACCTTTCTAATAACTTCAATAGCGGAACTCGTGGGATCATTATTAAATTCAGCTATCGCTGCCCTAACTGTTATGTCAGAGGCAATTTCTCCCTTTTGCGCGCCGCCAACACCGTCGCACACAATGTAGGTGAGTCCAGAGATGAACCCGAAATTGTCTTCGTTGTTGGTTCTTTTTCCCTGTTCGCTTATTGCAGATTCAGAATCTATTTTAATGGACATAAACTAACGGTTTACATAAAATCAAGATACTCCGATTGATCACCATAAGATTCATTGTAATTACTCTCAACAATGCTCCATTCCCCAAAATCAGCACCCTCCAATTCATTTAAATATTCATCCCCCGAATAGGATTCTTCAATTAAATAATCATTACCTCCCTCGATGGTGTAAGTTTCGTCCGTCAAGACAAAAGAACTGTTTTCTTGAACCTCATCAAGAGCATAGTCAACAGGTTCAGCCGTAGACGTATCTGAATTTTCATACAAATATTCTAAATCATCCATGGGTTGATCTTCAAAAGCTGGCCAATCGACCGCTGCAAATTCAGGATCATCTACTGAAGGATAAGTCATTTCTGGGTTAGTCTCCTGTATTTCAGGTTCGTATATCTCCAGTTCAAGAGCTTCCATTTCGGAAATATTCTCATCCATCGTCGAATCATAACTCAGTGATTCGTAAACCGAAGTATCAGCAATGTTTTGTTCCAATTCATTCCACTCTTCATACGGATTTTGTATGTTGTCTCCCAAAGGAACTACTAAATTATTGCCAGCGTATATTAAATCAGGATTAGAAATATCTGGATTCAATTCCATAATATGATCTATTGTAGTGTGGTGTGCTTGAGCAATTTCACTCAATGTATCTCCAGATTGAATCGGATAATCGATGGTTTCTAATGTTTCATTATAAATTCCACCCGATAAAGTCGAGGCAGGGGAATCTGAAACGTAATTCACCGTTATTTGATCGATCGTTACAGAATCAGGAATCCCTTGCGAAATATCTCCCTGTTCTAAATGAAAAACTAAATTCACTTCATAGACACCATCCAGCGGAACTGTTTCATGCATTGCCTCACCCTCTGCTGCTGCATCAGCTTCTAAACCATGAGTTAAAGTGTCTACAGACGGCTCAGTGGTTCCCTCAACGGATTCTTGACCTTGTGCTTGAGATTCATCAGGCTTGTCTTTATTGTCAACAGAGCTTTCAGCTTTATCATCATTTCCTTTAAGAAAATCGTTGATACCTTCAGAATTAGTCGCTCCAATAGCTGTTCCAGCCGCAATTCCCACAGTTGCGCCGACACCCGCTGCGATGACAACCGCCTTGTTATTTGTTTTTTTCTCATCCGACGGCACTTGAGCACTTTTTTCTGAACTCATGTTTTTTGATGTATCATCATTTTGATTTGTTGAAGCCCTTCCCTCATTAGGCATAACCTTTTCAGAATTAGCACCATTCTCAATCTGAGTTTTATCCTCAAGATTGATTTTGTCTTTCCGAGTATCAGAACCAATGATTATGGTTTTCTCTTTAGATTCGTCTTTGTCCTTTTCCATAATGCAATAATTAATTGTATTTCACTGAAAGTTTTGTTAATCCAACAACAAAATAATCATCTTCCATGAATTGATAATTTAAACTAGACTTAAGTCTAGCCTTACTCTTATTAAAAGTGCCATTTGTACTATTCCAGTCCGAAATAAATATCGCGTAGCTGTCCTCTTTTTTTTCAACCCTCACATTGGCATGTTTTCGACTCACATATTTGTCGTTCAATTTGATTGATAGATTCGAATCATCACCCCTTCCTATCAAATTGTCCCCTTCTTTCAAAACAAAAGATCTAGACCCGGTTTTCGATGTAGCAATAAGAACTACTCCGAATCGTAATAAATTTTTTGCGTTACAACTTTTACATTCTATAGTTAAGACAGAACCTTTAATCTGTTCATCCTCAATTTTGTAAGACTTTGAACACTTTCCACATTTAAACACTCTCATTTATCTAAATTTTGATTTACATTTAAAACAATCATTTATTGTAATCCACGGTTTTTTCTGAAATGACTCTTTACACCTCGGACAGGAATAAACTTGAAGAAACATATTTTCATAAGAAGAATCCGCACGCAATTCATTTGTTTTTTGCTGTCCAATGTACCTGCCAAGTACACCACCTCCAATGGACATTACAACTCCAACTGGGCCGCCAAAAATAAAACTCCCTATTCCTCCTACAATTACTCCACCAATTGAATATTTCCCACCTAGACTATTCATTTCATTTTGCCTTTCTAAATACTCATTCCAAACATACTCTAATTCGAAAAAAGCCTTTTTTTCGTCATCCGACAACTCCAATTCACGGTTGTTCGACTTTTGAGTTGGTATTTGATTCACTTTTGGTACAATAACGACTTCGGGAAAAATTTTTTTTAAGTCTAAATTTGTATCTTTTCCCAAACTAATTTTCACATTGGATGTGAACCTATATTTAGTAAACGGAATCAACTTATTTTGGTCCGCATAGGTTCCATTTGTTGAATCAAGGTCCTCAATTTCCAAAATCATAGGACTGATCAATCTCATCTTACAATGCAATCTTGAGACATTCGGCAAATTAATAACTATAGTATTTCCCGCTATCCTACCAATTGTTTTAAATGGTGATTTGTCTATTTCTGATATCTCATCAATTTGAACATTATTCTTGTCAAAAACAGTTTTACGTCCACCCTCACTTAAAATAGTCCTTTCTCCCTCTTCGGAGGATCTAGAAGAATAAACTAGGGTCCCTTCTGATTCTGTGGAATGATCGCTGAGAATTTCATTTAAATTTAAACGATAGTCTGTTCCCAATGTTATTTTGTGATTATTACTTACTTCAACACTAAGATTAGGTAGTACCTTAATATCATTTACGAATGTCCCATTCAATGAATCTAAATCCTTTAAATAAAACTTTCCATCATTAGAGATAATTTCTAAATGTCTTCTAGAAACTCTTCTTTTAGGATCAATAATCACATAATCACAGTCTGATGCACGCCCAACGATTATTCTTTTCATTGTCAAACTTAATTAGTGCATAAAGTGTATTTCATAATATAATCAACTGACTGACTATAAAAATAATCACATTCGGTCCGGAAAGCGAGGAATATGATGAGACAAATTGTTAAAATCAAAGATATTGGTTGGAATTTCTTCATTTCATAAATTTGAGACACAAATCTATAATAATTTTCAACTTTAATTCCCTAAAAGTTTGAATTATAGCAGAATGTAAAAGAATTAATTTGTCACCTTAATTAGTAGATACCTAAATTCAGCATTTACTGGTGAAAAAGGGTTGATTCCCTGCTCAATATGCGAGTATTTCTGCCAATTGATGTCGTAATCATTTTTCAACTTTAAATCTAAGTTCAGATCCCCTTTTTTCGTCCAATCACTTTTTTTAGGGACATATCCTTTAGCGTAATTCCAACCTTCATCTTCTTTCTTAATTTTCCCATCGATTTGCAGAGAATAGTTTTTCACCAAAACTTCACCAGGGTCTGACCAATAGTCTTTGTCATTGGTTATTAAAAGGCAAAAACCAACATTTGAATTGTTTCTTTTCTCAGAAATGAATTTTTCAATTCTTACAATATCCTTTCGGAAATTGAACCTTCCTAAATCTGAAGCGCCTTGATTTGATAAATCGTAATCCTCCCCATCAAAATTGAAGGGGGTAACTGATTTCGATTTTTTTTCCTTGCTAAAAGATCTTGTCTTGTATTTAATTTCAATGGGGATTTGTCGATTATCATCAGTTATTACAACAATATCGATTGGTGCACGCCGTCTGATTGGTTCATTTGTGCTCCTGCACTCAAAATATAATTCAACTGGCTTTTCCAACCTGATTTCAAAACTTTGGAAAGTTTTTTTAATCAAATATCCCAATGAAAATTTAAGATCGTCTTCCGAATGAAACACCTTTCGCTTTTCCTTTAAATCCTTTAGAATTTCTTCCAAATCGAACATATTTCTACAATTGTTGAGAGTAAATAAACCTATTTAATCTCAATAAAGAATGGGAAAAAGATAATTCTTGAAAGTTTAAATGGGAAACAAATGAAACAACAAAAATCACTACAAAGAGGCTTTTTGTGCCAAAAGATCAGAACTATCGAACTTTTTGAGGGAGAATGTTGAAAGTGGTGTTTATTAAAGACTTGAAATTGAAAACATGATCGATTTTATTTATGTAATGGTCAGATGGAAAAACTTTTATAATTTTAATCGCATACTTGGTTGACATGAATTCAAATCACCAAAAAAGTTCCAAGAATCTATCGTTGTACAAATAGTATAGTCGATGGGAGAATTAAATTAAAACTAGTGTCCAATTAATTACGTTTAAGACATTAAGACTTAACTATTAATTATAAAATATGATTAACCAACAAGTACAAAACTATGAAATCATATCTCTTTTAGGTCAAGGAGGTATGGCAAATGTTTATTTAGCCAAGCATTTATTGTTGGGCAATAAAGTAGCAATAAAAGTATTAAATCAGGAGTTTATTCACAACGATAATATCAGAAAGCGTTTTATAACTGAGGCAAAAAATATGTATCGAATGACCCACCCAAATATGGTTAGGGTAACAGATTTAATTGAAGAAGGTGATGTTGTTGCTTTTGTAATGGAATATATTGATGGAAAAACCCTTAAAGAGTACCTAGAAAGTAGAGGTAAATTAAGGGATGATGAGTTAGTAGAAATTTTCAGCCAAATGCTTGATTCGCTTAGTTATGTGCATGAACAACAATTGGTGCATAGAGACATAAAGCCATCTAACTTTATGTTGGACAACAACGGCAAAGTTAAACTCTTGGATTTTGGAATAGCCAAAACATTGGATGCTGACGCCTTGGAATACACACAAACCACTACAGGAATGCAGATGGGTACACCAATGTACATGAGCCCAGAGCAAATTTCAGAAACAAAAAGTGTAAACGCACAATCAGACATTTATAGCTTGGGCGTTGTTCTTTGGCAAATGACAATGGGTAAAAAACCATACGAAAGCCAAACAATTTCTAATTTTCAGTTGCAAACCAAAATTGTAAATGAACCTTTAACATTAACAAACTCGATCTGGGATTCATGTATTCAAAAAGCAACACAAAAGGAACCAATCCTTCGTTACAAAAGTTGCAATATTTGGCAAAGTGAGATTGAAAATTTAATAAGTAGAAATAACTCAAAATCTGATGATACCAAAATTGATGATGAGGGTAAAACAAATCAAAACACGAAAAAAGAAATAAATATTAGTACAACTACAAGAAGTGGTAAAAGTTTATTGTTTAGCTCAAAATATTTTGGTTATTATTTCGGGGCTTTTTCTGTTGTAATATTAATTACATATGTTTTGTTTGATGTTTTTTACAGCAAAAATGATGATAATGCTTTAGTTTTAATCAACGAAAATATACAAAATTCAAATATAATTGAGGTACAAAGAGGTTTTGAGCGGGAATCGTATTTAGCTGGAACCGCATTAGACATTACAGCGCCTTCACTTCAAAAAAAAGCAAGGGCCTACTTGAAGAGCGCTGAAAACATCGACAAAATTACTGCAGAGCGCATAAAATTGATCGACAACATTAAAATTAAAATACTAATGGATTGTGGCGAAAATTTAAAATCAATTGGTGGTCCAAAAAGTATAATTTTGAAGGCATACAAAAAAACTGATCCTTTATATCCGACAAGAATGAACTTGGACAATATTATTGTTAAGGATAATCACAACATTCCTTTTTCTGTTTTAATCGGTACAGATATTAATAAGCCGAGCGAAAAAGGCTTAGGGATGAAGTTGTGGAAAAGTCTAATTAGTTACAGAAAGGAGCTAATGGATATTATTTCAAGTTCATATGAGGACGCGAATGTCACCGGCTATGTGCATTTTAAGGACCCATCTATTAACTCGTATAAAGATTTAAGCGACTTAAATAGAAAAATAGAAAATGTAATAGCTGCATCTAATATTGGCATTGACGACAGAGAAGCTGTTAAAATGATCTATACAACTTTAACAAAAAAAGAAAGACCAAACGGTGATGAACCAAATTTGCATTGGTTAAGTATGCAGTTTGGTAAATCTTCGGTTATTGCTTCTATTGGAATATTAAGCTCACTGCAAAATGAGATATTGAAAGCAAGGAATAATGCAATTGATTTAATGTGTACCCGTATAGGTGGTGGTAATTATTCATTCAATTCTATTTTTCCAATAGCATTTGGGACCACATTAGCCAGAGAAGGCCAAGAAATTGAAATAGACGTATTATGTGCGGCATACGATTCTAATCAAAACCCAGAAGTCACATGTGAAGGCGGACAAATAATTGAGATTAGAGATGGAAAAGCAATTATTAGAGCTACGATGCCTAACGAAGATTTAATTTTGAGAGGTAACATTACAACAAGAAATAAATTTGGTGTTCCTGTCACAACGCGATGGGAACACAGAATTTTTTTTGTAACCGAACGGGGAAAAAAATTATGGAATTAATAAACGAAAGCGCATAACGTTAAAAATTATTGATCAGTCTAAAGTGTTGGAAAATGAATAATTAAAATGAAGTACTTTTCATTTTTTCATTTGTTAAATTTGGCGTTTAGTTTAAGATTTGTGTAGCCGATTGTCATTTGATGCCTTTCAGTAAACATTCCGGTGATATAGTGCTAGTCATTCCGGAGCATACCGTGCCACTTTTTTTCATGATGTGAACAGGGTGAATTAGTAAAAATTTTCCTTTTAATTTCTTTCCTTTCCGGAGTGATTCTCCGCTAAGTTCTATTCTGAAAAACGAGTAAAGCGGAAAAGCCGATTTTTGGAAATTGGAAGAAAACAGTAAAATTATCCCCGTTTTACGGCGTTTTACGGCTTTCAACGGGATTATACTGTGTTCTACAGCGTTTCACGATTATTTGACCCTCGGATATAGGTAAAAACACTCACTACATTTCACTCAATTTCTGCACGCCACCAAAAATCGGCATCCCAATAAGTTCGTCATAGATGATGTCGTTCACGGTTTTAAAAGTCGATTTTGTCAGATAGTGATGCAGGTCACTGATTATTTCCTCTTGGACTCGATTCATGATGCGTTCCACCAGCACTGGCTTCCAACATGTGAGCCCAACAACTTTGAAAATCGCATACAATTCCAGAAAAAAATGGTGGTGGTATTTTTCCTTCAGCTGACAATCTGCCAATAAAGGCTCCATGCCTTGAATAAGATCAAAATAGGGTTTCATGTAAGGGGCAAAATGAAAATAAAGAACATGACTCGCATCAAAGGTGGCATGTTGGTAAATTGAACCTTCAAAATAGAGGTCGGTTCTGTTTTCATCAATGATGTGATCCTCCGACATGTTATGGTGCAGAAACAGCGTTTTCTCGCCCTTCAATGAAATGATAACCCGATCTTTCGTGAAAAAGGTGCAATAAAATTTCTGCTCACGGCCTTGCTCTGCTGCGTAAGATCCAAGTCGTTGACCAAATTCGTTGTAACTGATGGTGTAGTTTTCATAGACAAGGACGAAGGCGATATTCGTTGTCCATGGTGATGGGTGGTTTGGGATCTTCATGTTTTCTTTTTTCACAAAGAAAAAAAGGTTGGCCGCCATAGTTTGACGGGGAAGAAATTTACCTTTATACAATCAAAATAATTCTCAATGCCTCAATTCAAATCAGTCGAACGCCTTTCATTGATTCTCCATTTTGTGAATCATAAACCCTACCCAAGCACATCGGATCTGTTGACCTTTCTGACCGACAAAGATTTACTTCCAACGGAAAGAACCTTGCAACGCGACCTGAAGACCCTGCGCGATCTTTGTGGCATTGAAATCAAATACAGCCGATTTCACAACGGGTATTTTATAGATCAAGAAAGTCAAACGGAATTTGACCACTGGATGAAGGTCTTCGAGTTGATTAATACTGCGCGAATTATTGATGAAACGCTTGTGAAAAGCAGCACAAACATCGAATACATCGATTTCGACCGTACGGCGATGCATGTGGATGCTGAAATATTAAAGGGCTTACTAATGGCGGTCATCGATCGACATATTGTTGAGTTCTCTCACTACAGCTATTGGCGTGAAGAGGAACGAACGATGATCCTTCACCCCCACTTGCTCAAGACGATTATCGAACCACGAGAATAAATTTGCTATTTGCCGCAATCCCTTATCTGACGGGGCTTGTAGAGCGGTTTAAAAATGGGGAAATCGATTTTTCTACCGAAATCCCCACTTGGGTGGTCCCACACAGGCTCGAACTGTGGACCCACAGATTATGAGTCTGTTGCTCTAACCAACTGAGCTATAGGACCATGTTGCTAAACAGCGCAACGGTTATTTATGTCTTGTCCTATGGCGAAGTTGCCTGTTCCGCTGTAACGCAGTGTTTGCGGAAAGCTATAGGACCAAGAAGAAACCAATGTCTTTTCGAGTGCAAATATACGATTCCAATGAAAATTGACAACGCAAGAATGGAATTTAAGGTAGAAATCGCAATGATCTCCCCATCCTAAAACTCAAAAGCAATCCGTAATCCCTATCTTTGCCCCATGTCGCGCTTCACCGATCAACGGAACATTCTTCGTCACCTCAACATGAGGAGAATCGCGAACATCCTTGCGTTGCGCTTTTCTTATCAAGCATCCCGAATTCTCAAGAAACCTTTACACCTCGGCAAGGCCTTTTCCCTATCTATTGAACCGACAACAGCCTGCAATCTGGGCTGTCCGGAATGCCCAAGTGGTCTGAAACAGTTTACACGGCCGACAGGAAAACTGAACCTTGAACTGCACCGCAGCATGTTACAGCAAGTTGGTAAACACGTATTTTACATCAATTATTACTTTCAAGGAGAACCCTTCTTGCATCCACAATTTCTGGATCTTATTCGCGACGCCAAGAAACACAAGATCTACACCGCGACATCCACCAATGCACACTTCATTGACCGTAAAAAAGCACATCAAATCATCGATTCAGGTCTGGACCGCTTAATTATTTCTATTGATGGTCTGACACAAGAAACCTATGAGAACTATCGGGTGCATGGCGAATTGTCCAAGGTAATCGAAGCGTCAAAACACCTCATCGCGGCAAAGAAAGAGAAGAAATCAACCACTCCTCACCTCATCTTTCAATTCTTGGCAGTGAAGCCCAATGAACATGAAATTCCCGCCGTGTTCTCACTAGGGAATGATCTGGGCATCGACGAAGTTCGCATCAAGACAGCACAATTGTACGACTATAAAAACGGCAACCCATTGATGCCAAGCAACGAGGAATATTCCCGCTACCGCTTGCAATCCGACGGGACCTATGCCTTGAAGCATAAAACTGGCAATCACTGCTGGCGCATGTGGTCAGGGAGTGTATTGACCTGGGACGGTAGGGTCGTACCCTGTTGCTTTGACAAAGATGCCCAACACGTTCTCGGTTCTCTGGAAACGTCAGACTTCAATTCAATTTGGAAGAGTCCCACCTACCGTGGATTTAGACAAGCTGTGCTGACTGGACGGAATGAGATCGACATCTGTAAAAACTGCTCTGAGGGGGCGGAAGTATTTAAATAATGCTTATTATGCTGTTTTAATTAAGCATTTTATATTATTTTTGTACAGTACATTAATCAATTTTTAGAATCGTGGAGCGCCTTGAGCATAAATCAAAACTGGTCATCCAATCAATTTCACTAGAATTCGTTCGCGCGTTTTACGAAACCATTGATTGGGAAAGTCGGCTTGTTGGCATTGTTGGCGCAAGAGGTACTGGAAAAACAACATTGCTTGTTCAACATTTGAAATCTAACCATTCACTTTCAGATGAGGCCATTTATTTGACTTTAGATGATATATATTTCACCAACAACACACTGATAGATACTATTGAGCTTTTCCGACAAAAAGGTGTAAAACATATTTATCTAGACGAGGTCCACAAATACCCGAATTGGGCCAAAGAAATTAAAAATTGTTACGACTATTTTCCGGATTTAAAGATTTTTTTTACGGGTTCTTCGATCATTGATTTACTCAAACAAGATGTTGATTTAAGTCGGCGAGCTGTTATGTATGAATTGCCCGGCTTGTCTTTTAGAGAATATTTAAGTTATTCAGGAGTTGCGAAACTTCCATCCTATTCCTTAAATGAAATTCTAACAAATCATAGCTCAATTGCAGCATCTATTATTTCTAAGGTTCAGCCACTTAAACATTTTGACGATTATTTAGCACATGGATATTATCCTTTTTTTAAAGAGAGTAAATCCACTTACCACCTTCGTTTAGAGCAGGTTGTCAAGATGATTATAGAAGTTGAACTCCAATTTATTGATGGATTTGATATTCTCAAGTCACGAAAAATATATCAGCTCCTGTATATATTGGCTTCCAACGTTCCTTTCAAACCAAATATCTCCAAGCTCAGTGAAAAAATTGGAATTCACCGCAATACGCTTGTAAATTATATACATTATTTGGAAAAAGCACGATTAATAAACAGCCTCTCAACTCATGGAAAAAGTATAAGTAATCTTCAAAAACCAGAAAAAATATTTCTAGAAAATCCTAATCTTTGCTATGCTCTAGCTTCGACAGCCATAAATAAGGGTACATTAAGAGAAACCTTTTTGTTGAATCAATTAAAATACAAGCATGAGGTAAGCTTACCTGCAAAAGGTGACTTTTTAGTTAACGAAACAATCACGATCGAAGTTGGGGGGAAAACCAAAACTAACAAGCAGATTCATTCGCTTGAAAATGCATATGTCGCAGCTGATAATCTAGAAATTGGTTCGTTTAATAAAATCCCGCTTTGGCTTTTTGGTTTTATGTATTAGAAAGTTTTTTTGCACTATCGTTTGCTCGTCCTTGCCCCATTTGAACATAGGTAATTAAGTTCCTAATTCATACGTTTTTTTGTACCTTTCGCTTTCTTTAACTTCACCACCTATGAAATACTTTATTGCATTTTCATTCATTTCACTCCTTTTTTCTTCTATATCCGCACAAACATTCGTCAAAGCTTTTGGTGGTGCTCAGGAAGAATTTGCCTACTCCTTTCAAAATACAGATAACAATGGATTTGTTGTTGCTGGCCGAACCTTTAGTGTTGGCGTTGGTGGCTGGGACAGTTACATCACGCGAATGAATGCTAACGGAGATACGCTTTGGTTCAAAACCTACGGAAATACGCAATACGATGAATTTCAAGATGTGGACACGACAAGCGATGGAGGATTTATCGCTGTTGGACACACATGGACCAATGACTGGGCGGGAAATGTGTATGTCGTAAGAACAGATGGCAACGGAACTGTGATTTGGTCCAAAGAGTTCGGTGGTGCAACAGGCTTATCGGATAAAGGCTACTCCATCCGAGAAACATCCGATGGTGGATTCATCATTTGTGGAACAACAGCCACCTATGGATCGGGAAGTGATGATGTGTATGTGTTAAAAATAACCTCAACAGGTGTAGTAAGTTGGTCAGCGGTGATTGGAACCGCTGGTGCAAACGAAGCAGGTCGAGAGGTGCAACAAACTTCAGACGGTGGATATATCGTGGCGGGTTACACCGATGGTTCAGGCACCTCTTTTTATGATGTGTATTTGATTAAGCTGAATTCAGCCGGAACGGTGCAATGGAAAAAAACCTACGGAGGAAGTTCGTA
>JBILBT010000150.1:0-7492 GCA_044353545.1 Crocinitomicaceae bacterium
AGTCCTTTGTCCATTGTCTTTTAGCGAAGCGAGTCTTTCGTCCAAATTACAAGACTTAAAATCTCAAAACCCTTTAACTCGCTGGAGCTCTTGGACATCCAAGATATCTTTTGGTCGTCCAGCTTTGATTTTACTTGTGATGAGATCCTCAAAGTTAAGGACCCTCCAGCGTAAAAGTTGATGTCCTTCGATATTGGCGGTTTCAGCATCGGAATAAGCTTCTTCAAATGATCTGTTCACAGAGAAACGGGTAATCAACTCAATGTTTAGGCTTACGGGTGAAAACTTTATGGAAATGTTTTGTTCTGCACGTTTTACACTTTCTGGAAGATCATCGATTGCGTAACCTAAATCATTGAAAACTTTTAAAAGTTGTTTCACGTTTTCTTCAGATAAATCAATCCAAAAATCAACTTCAGCGGAGTGCCTTTGATAGCCATGGAAATTGACCGCGCCGCCTCCGACCATCAACATGCGCACCTCATGCGTGGCACACAACTCCAGGAATTTTAAAATATCTGAATCCCAACCTTCCATCCGCTATTTTTTTCGGATCAATTGAAAGTTTGAATCATCAGATTGAGCTGTTTTTGATGGGAATTTCAAAATGGAATTTGACAGCTCGATAAATCGTAAAAATCGTTCCTCACGAGATAGAGCCAAGAACTCTTCTTCTTGACGTTTTTTACTTTCCTCTTTCGACTGAAATTTAATTTCCATGAATTAAAGGTATGAAAAACTATGAAATGACGTATTTGAATTGAGAATTGAAGTAGACATCAAGATATTAAGACTTTGTTCAATCCTCGGGTGTATTGGACCATGCTTCAAAATCGAGAAAAACCATATTTTAAGCTTCAATCCTCTTTATGACTATGAATGGACTTTTTCTTCATGCAATTTCGGAAAAAGGTCTATGCAATTTCGGAAAATAATTAAAAATATTTCGGAATTTTTTATCTGTAATTTCGGAATTTAGTAATTTGATCCCCATAAAAAACCCTCCCATGCATTGACTGTTCGGCCCCCACCACGGCGGACATGCCGATGGGGTCGTGTTTCAAATCATTCTTCTCGTGCAACAAATATATGCCCCCGATGGGGTCGATAATTATTGGGAAATAAAGCAGAAATCCATTTTAAGTCGAATCAAATCCATGTTCTATGCTCCCCCAGTCCGCCTTGGCGGGCGGCCCCAATAACAGAGTGAGCAAGAGTCCCGAAGTATCTGGACAAGATGCAAGAGCGACTTCTATGCAGAATCGAGTATTTTGTCCCAAATTGTAGGTTCGAGACTTCCTTTGGAACCTCACCCACCAAAGTATGGTATGAGTCTTCTGTGGCTTAGAGTCTACTAGCGCACCTCAGCTCAAGTCTTAAAATCTCCAGTCCATTGTCCTTATTCATCCACCGAAGCTTTCAAAGCGTAGGTGGATTGTCCCACAGCGCAGCGGTCTTGTGGCCCAAAATCAAGTCTTAATCTCTTAAAATCTTGACATCTTAAAATCTATCCCTAGTGAATCAAACTTTTCAATAGTGCGACTTCGTCTTCTAGAATCTGTATTGTTTTTTCGTATTGCAGAATTAATTTTTCCGGAACGTTGATGTGGTTGATGCCTATATTGCCTTCTTGTTTCCCGTAATTGTTGAAGATTTGCTGATGATCGAAGCCCAACACTTCCATCGGGTCGATTTCTAAAATCTTTGAAATTTCATTTAAACGATTGATAGTAAGTTGTGTTTCACCCGATTCAATTTTTGAATATGCACGTGTGGTTAAGCCCAGTTGTGTGGCCACATGTTCCTGTGTAAGGTTCTTCAATTCACGCAATTGCTTCAACTTAATTTCTGGACTTTCGATCATGCTTTTTGCTTTAAAAGTTCAAAAGTAGAACTAATAAGACATTATTTGAACAAATGACACTTATAAAATTTTGAGTTTGAATGTAGATTTGTTCAGTAGTCTATGGGTTTGTTTTGAAAAAAGAGGAATGAAGACATATTTAGCATCTGAGTTGTTTGAATTGAGAGTTAGCGGGAATTTTCCGCTGGATTGTGAATTCATTGCCAAAGAACCAATCCCACAAGATTTGGAATCTTCCGGCGTATACATGATGTTTTACAAGCAGGAGTTGGTATTTGTTGGATTGTCAGATAGAGAATTAGCAATGAGTCGTTTCGAGAAGCAATTGTCTACAATAACCTTGAGAGGAGCACGAGTTTCATTCAGAAATGGTGAGCTTGACCCTAAATCTATCTCTCCAATTTTTCAAAACATTTTTGATGTTGTGATTAAACAAAAACGAAGAGATTTTGAAACTTCCACAAAACGTATTGAATACGCAGCAAAAAACTGGATTCACTTTTCAAAGTTGGATGATAATGAACTGAGTCATTTCGTTTTTGTGTGGTTTCCTGAAAGCATGATCAAAGGGAAAACACTAGTACAATTTCGGAATGATTTGAGAGCTGCGCTAAAGCCATTGTGTAATGGGAGGTGATAGCTTATGAATTTAGATTTATTAAACAAAATGCATCAATATGGTTTCCGAAAATTTGGAGATTTTAGAACTTCGGAAGATCAGAAAGTTAATTATTTTCCACTTACCGGGTGCGAGGACAAAGTTGACAAACCAAAGGTTTATATATGGATTACGTTAATAAAGAATGAAACTGATGTCTTATACATAGGCAAGACTCAATTTGATATTAAAAAACGTATGACACAACACCGACAAGGGTTCAAAGGAAACTTAAATAATGGTTCTATAAGTGGTTCTCGCAAGTACAAAGCAATGATTGATATTTTTAATGCGAATGGTAAGATTGAAGTCTGGGCTAAAGTTGCAGGAGTGAATGAGTTTCAAATTAATGGAATTAAGACTGTCCCTCGATCGTTTTATTCTGTTGAAGAGGAGTACTTTATCCACCACTTTAGAAACATATTAAATTTTCAATTACCTCACAACGCCAAATAACCCAAAAATGAACCATCTTTTTAAAGCGACCCTAGCGTTATTTTTCCTTCAAGCCAACATCGCATTTTCTCAAAATGTAGTCTTGGAAGTGAATAATGTGCGCACATTGTATTTTGGCTACAAAAACAAATTGCAATTTGGCACAAGCGATGGAAGGCCGTTTGAGTTAGTTGCGGAAAATGCGAGATTGGAATTGGATAGTGTTCAAGGAGACAGAAAATATCCCAATTCATTCACTATGTATCCTATGGATTATCAAAATGTCCGTGTTCTAATGGTTGATCCAAGCAGTAAAAAAGCATTTGATACCATTGCGTTCAATGTTGAAAGAATTCCAGATCCAGAAATTTATTGGGGAGCTGCAAGAAGTGGAGACAAAGCATCTGTTTCCAATAGCCGACTTTTTGTTAAATTTCCTCCTGAAATTCCTTTGAATGCTTCATGGAAAATGGTATCCTGGGAGTGTCACATTTCAGGAATTACTGACAAGCCAATCTGTGGGACAGGCAACGATATAAGTTCCGCATTAGGAGAAATAAGGAAGGCAAGGGATCAGCTAAATGGGTCGGGTACACAAACTAAAATCGCCTTTATCTGCACAATTGTAGGTCCTGACGGAGCAGGACGAAAGCGTGCCGCTGTTTTTCAACTATAATCAAATATTTCTGAAATAACATGAAAAGTATTCTAAAAAAAATAGTGTGTTCGGTACTACTTGTATTTCTTTCGAATGCAAGTTTTAGCCAAGGCGTTGTGGGGATGCCAGAATTGAATGTTCTATACCATGGCTATGACAATAAAGTACAACTAGGTTACCAAGAGGGTCTTGCCGATGTTTCATTTAAAGCGGAAGGAGCTACCTTGACGAAGACCTCAAATGGGTATATTGTACACACGGTTAAAGGTAGCAGACAAACCGAAATAATAGGAACTTTGAAAAACGGAGATACCGTTTGCCACAATTACTATAGAAATATGCGACTTCCAAGTCCAGCATTGTTTTGGGGAACTGGTGAGGATGGGGGTGTAGCTTCTTCAGAGGAGAAAGTACTTATTTTACGATACCATCAAGGTATTGTGATGGAAAATAAGTTTTTAATCAGTAGTTGGCAAGTCGCAATTGGAGAGAGGGTATTTTCAGGAAAAGGAAACATGCTTAGCGCTAATGTAAAAGAGTTCATTCATACGCAGGCAACGGAAAAATTAAAGGTTTCAATTGTGGTGGAATACACATCAACATTAAATAAAAACATCAAAAAAACGAGTGGAACCTATTTCGTGGAAAATCCGTATTTTCAAGGTGGGGTGTCAAATGCGAAGGTTTACATTATCGATAAAGATTCAAGCAATCAAGATATTTTCGATCCAACAAATCCTTTCAGTTTAGTTGGCCTTGTTCAACACAATACTCTCCCTAACCTATCGTGCCTTTCAAAAATACAAAGCAATCGCTTATTAAATACAGGAGCTAAAATGTTCCTATTTCAATCTAAAATGCAATATATACCTCTTGTTGAGGATAACCCGAGCAGCACGAATTTTGGAAACAACAAATTAGAAACTTTACCGGATGGAACAATGATGTACAAATATCCTGAACCTATAAATTTGTACTACGATGTTTATAACATTAATCGAATTGTCCTCTATGAAAGTACATTCATTGACTCCATGTCAGGACAAAAAACAACTACGATTAGCCATGTTGGTTTAGCAAAAAAATATGCTGACTCTGAAAAATTTGATCTTGTTTGTGTCATTCCGTTTAATGAAATTGCATTGTCTTCGGACATTGAAACATTTCAGCAAGTGAATGATTCTTTAATTTTGAATCAATACACGAGAATACCGTCAAATTTAGATTGGGATCGAGCTATGCAGTTTGGGGCACAATTGGAGTATCTTCCAAACATGTTGACTCAATATGGTCATGTTAAACTTCCATTTTTTTCCGGTTCCTCAAAATTTGATGAGTACGCTCACGTTTTCGATTCTGTTGATTTTGTATTAGAAGAGCAATCACCATATCCCATTGCCACCAAATTTTACGGAGAGGACAGTACACGAATACTGAGCGACGGAACTGTCGAAGTTGTATACCCGGAACGAGAAAAGGTTTTTAATTCCTTATCTGCCCCTGCAGACTCTATCCATATGTATGTGTTTAGTGAATTAAAAAACATTTTTTATACGAATCGAAATCAGCCATGTTTTGCACCTCGAAGGGTTGTTTACACCGTAAATACAAAAGATGGTGAATACGCCTTTTGTGAGATTACCTACTTAAATGATTATTCATATTCGTATCTTTTTAATGATTATATCGTTGCTCTCAGCCAGTTGGAGTGGAAGAAACAAGTACAACAGGCTGTCTCAAAGGGAAGAGCGTATGATTTAACCAATAAAAAGGATATCAAAGCATTGGACAAGCAGTTCAATTTGGATTCATACATGGGTGTTCCTGCAAATTTGTTGGGAGTTTGTGTGGGCTGTAACTAGGATTTCATTTCGAGATATTCATTCTGCCAAATGCTTTAAATCAATTATTGCTAAGCTACTATTTGGAGCATGCCGGAGTTTTGAAATAATTTGATTTCCATAAAAAATTCTCCCATTCTATGGACTGTTCGACCCCTTTGGGGTCGTGTTTCAAATTATTTTGCTGGTTCAACAAATATTTGACCCCTATGGGGTCGATAGTCATTGGGAAATAAAGCAGAAATCCATTTTTAGTCGAAGAGTGAATTTTCCAATTATAAAGTGAGACCAAGGTTCTAGCGATTTCGAAGCACAATCAAGTCTTTTGTCAATTGTCCCTTAGTCCGCCTTGGTCGCAATAACAGAGTGAGTTGGAGTGCGAGAGCGGGGTCAAATTCAACTTCGAAGTCAGTACACTTTCGTCAGAGTTGAAATCAAGTCCATGTTCTATGTTCTATCAGTCCGCCTCTGCGGACGGCCCCAATAACAGAGTGAGAAAGAGAAAGAGAGCTACTTCAATGCAGAATCGAGTCTTTTGTCCGTATTTTGGATTCGAGTCTTGCTTTGGAACCTCACCCACCGAAGTATGATACAAGTCTTAATCTCTTGAAATCGTGACGTCTTAAAATCTCGTTAAAGATGGTACAACAACATCCCCACCGTGAAGTAAATGAACAATCCTACAATATCATTCAAGGTCGTCACGAAGGGACCAGTTGCCAAGGCGGGATCGATTTTGTAGTGGTTGAGGACGAGGGGGATCATGGTGCCGAAGATTGCGGCGAAGATAATCACGCAGAACAGGGAAATGCTTACCACCATGCCCAAGGTGGCATTCTCAAAGTAATAGGCGATGCCGTAGATGAAGGCCGATAGAATGAGTCCATTGACCAAGGCGACGAGGGCTTCTTTTAAGAGCTTTTGCAGGATGCTGTCAAACAGACCGTTGTCTTTCGCTAGGGATTGTACAACGATGGCGGAGGACTGAACGCCGACATTACCACCCATCGCGGTGATCAGAGGAATGAAAAAGGCCAGGGCGGGAACTTGGGTGATGCCGCCTTTAAAGGTTGAGATGACTTGCGCACCGACGATACCACCCAACATGGCGATGAACAACCAAGGAATGCGCGCTCGAGTAATTCGCCAGACACTAAAGGTAGATTCAATCCGCTCGGAGATACCGGATGCCAATTGGAAGTCTTTGTCTGCTTCTTCTTTGATGATGTCCACAACGTCATCGAGGGTGATGCGGCCAACGAGTTTGTTTTGTAAATCGACCACGGGAATGGAAACCAAGTCATACTTTTCCATGATCTTCACCACTTCTTCGCTGCTGTCGTTGGTCTTCATGTAAATGATGTTCTTCCCTTGGTACAAATCAACAATCTTCGTTTTTGGACTGGCAAAAAGGAGTCGTTTGAGGGATAAAACCCCCACAAGTTTATTCAAATCGTCAACGACGTAAATGGTATAGACTTTTTCGACGTCTTCAGCCTGACGGCGCAATTCAACCAAGCAGCGGTTAACTGGCCAATCGAGCTTTGCGCGGATGAACTCTTTTTGCATGAGTCCACCGGCCGTGTCTTCGTCGTAGTTGAGGAGGTCAACGATGTCTTCTGCGGCCTCATCGTCTTCCATTTGTGAGATGACCTCCTGGATTTTCTCTTCGGAGAGTTCACCAAGGATGTCGGCCGCGTCATCGGAGTCTAGGTTTTCGAGCTGGTCGGCAATTTCTTTCGAGGAGAGCGATGCCAAGAAGCGGTCACGCACATCTTCATCGAGCTCCATCAATACATCCGCTTGACCGTCTTCGTCCATTTGGAAGTAGATGTACTTGGCTTCGTCGTTGTTTAAACGATCGAGAATTTCAGCAACATCAGCGTAGTGGAGCTCCAATACGTTCTCCCTGATCCACGCAGTATCCCCAGCCGCAATCTTTTCGCGGAGCTTCTCGAGGAATTCTTTGTTCAGTTCGAAACGCATCTCAAATTTTTTGCAAAGATACGGAAAACTGAGGGGAAGGTTGCTTTATT
>JBILBT010000011.1:0-23489 GCA_044353545.1 Crocinitomicaceae bacterium
GCTTTAAAACCAGCAGATTGTGACGGTGATCCTGAAATGATGTTTGTGATGCAAATGGTATCTCGGATGAGAAAGAAACGAATACCAACACCACCGAATTTTCCTTCAATGGACTCGTTAATGGCCTTCAAGTCCTTTGCGGGAATATAATTGCTGTGCGGATCGAGCTTGTGGAGCATGTCAGAAATAGTCTTTTCAAACAGATCCTCTCCGTCCAGTGAATCGACATACTTGCGGTCGAGCACTTCGATGATGTCTTGAATTTTCTGATATTTATCCTTGCCTTTTCCTGTCCCGTATCCATCCAGTTTGGACGGAGTCAACAGGTTTCCGATGATCATACCGCCCGCTAAGGTTGCAGCGAGAATCAGGGGCAAAAAAATGGCAGATCGTGAATTATTCCACATGGTCAGTAGGTTGTAAATGAATGGTTTCTACTCCAGCACTCTGCAAAAAGTCAATGCCTTCGGTGTCTTTGTATTTATCGAGGAACACCACGCGACGGATTCCGGCTTGAAGAATCAATTTTGAGCAGTCGCGGCAAGGTGAGAGCGTGAGGTAGAGTGTTGCGCCTTTGCAGTTGTTTGTGGATTTGGCCACCTTTAAAATGGCGTTCGCCTCGGCGTGAAGCACATACCATTGTGTGTTGCCGTCTGTATCTTCGCAACAGTTGTCAAATCCGGCTGGTGTTCCATTGTAACCGTCTGAAATAATCATTTCATCTTTGACGATTATGGCCCCTACTTTTTTGCGTCCGCAGTGAGAAAGTCCGGCCCAAGATTCAGCCATTTTGAGATAAGCACTGTCGTAACGCAGTTGTTTTGAAGTTGTTTTTTCCATGATTTTAAAGGTCACCAAAGGTACGAAATATTGTTCCGATGTTGCGCTTGCATTGATTAGACTTGCTCGTTCGTGAATTTATAGCCTACAGAACGAATGGAATGGAAAAAAACTGGATTTTTAGGGTCCTTTTCGAAGAGTTTTCGGAAGGATAAAATATAGTTGTCGATGGTGCGTGTGGTTGGAAATTGATCTTTACCCCACAGGCGATCAAGTATTTCATCGCGAGAAACTACTCGGCCTTCAAACTCATTAAATAGCCGAAGCAGTTCAATCTCTTTTTTAGACAACTCTGTCAGCATTCCGCTTTCAATGTCTGTGACGTGAAAGGCTGTAAAGTCAATTTCTTTATCCCCAACCAGCAGTTTTTCGGGACTCGTAGGCGAAACGCCTTTGTGGATCAAAATACCCACTTTAAGCAACAATTCCTCTAAATCGAAAGGTTTTGGCAGGTAGTCATTGGCGCCTAATTTTAGTCCGGCAATGCGGTCTGCAGTGCTCCCTTTGGCGGATAAAAACAAAATGGGAACATCGGATTTTTTTCGGAGTTCACGGCACAAATCTAAACCACTCACTTCTGGTAGCATCACATCCAAGATCACCAGTTCACTCTCTGCAATGCTATCAATTGCACGAAGTGCCAATCCACCCGATGAAAAACGCAACGTACTGTACCCCTCAAGCTCAAGATTTAACCCTATGAGCTCCATTAAACTGGTCTCGTCTTCAACGATGGTAATCAGATGCATAGTTAAGTTTTTGATAAAAATACACAAATGCGCAATTCGCGAAAATTCGGGGACTTCTTAATTCGACTAAAAAACGAAAATAGTGTCAAAAAGCACTTGTTTTTCACTTAAATCCCGGAAAAATTAGAGTACTTTTGCGCTTTCATTTTTCATTCATGAACGCATTAAAATCAATCAGCTCAGCACTGATTTCCGTCTACGATAAAACAGGCCTCGAGCCCATCGTTAACGTACTGCACGACAATGGTGTTGTGATCTATTCAACGGGGGGAACTCAAACATTTATTGAAGACTTAGGTATTCCAGTAATTCGTGTAGAGGATTTGACCTTGTATCCATCCATTTTGGGTGGTCGAGTAAAAACCCTTCACCCAAAGATTTTTGGAGGGATTTTAAATCGTCGCGGACACGCAGAGGATCGCGCTCAAATTGCAGAATATGGCATTCCTGATTTGGATTTGGTGATTGTTGACTTGTACCCATTTGAAGCGACAGTAGCTTCTGGGGCAAGCCATGAGGAAATCATTGAAAAAATTGACATAGGGGGAATTTCCCTCATTCGCGCTGCGGCGAAAAACTATACCGATGTCGTTATCATTCCTTCACAAGCGCAGTACGCGGAGTTTTTGTCCATCATCACTGACCAGAAGTGTCAAACAACAGAGGATCAACGTAAATCGTTTGCACGCGATGCATTCAATGTTTCATCGCATTACGATACGCATATTTTCAAGTATTTCAACGGAGGAGAAAAAGATATTTTCAAAGAGAGCATCTTAAATTCTGAGGTGCTTCGATATGGTGAAAATCCTCATCAAAAGGGTATCTTTCATGGTAACATGAATGAGATCTTTGACAAACTACATGGCAAGGAATTGTCCTACAATAATTTGTTGGATGTGGATGCGGCAGTGAATCTCATGTCAGAATTTCGCTTCGATGACCCTACGTTTGCCATTTTAAAACACAACAATGCCTGCGGTGTGGCAACGCGCAAAACCGTTCGTCAAGCATATCTTGCTGCTTTAGCTGGAGATCCAGTAAGCGCATTTGGAGGAATTTTAATCACCAATTCAGCGATAGATTTGGCAACTGCGGAGGAAATCAACGAGTTGTTCTGTGAAGTGGTCATTGCTCCTGGTTATGCGGAAGATGCCTTGCAACTGTTGAAAAGCAAGAAAAATAGAATTATCCTAGTGCACAAAGACATTGCTTTGCCAACGCGTCAATTCAGAACGATTTTGAATGGCGTTTTGGAACAAGATAAAGACATGAAAACAGAAGGACTTTCTGATCTTGTCCCGGCAACGCTTCAAAAACCAACCAGCGCTGAAGAAGAGGATTTGGTATTCGCCAATAAATTGGTGAAACACACCAAGTCAAATACCATTGTTTTGGTAAAAAACGGTCAATTGCTTGCAAGTGGAACGGGACAAACTTCCCGTGTTGATGCCTTGCGGCAAGCCATCCATAAAGCGGCATCTTTTCAGTTTGATTTACAAGGTGCGGTGATGGCTTCCGATGCCTTTTTTCCCTTTCCAGATTGTGTTGAAATTGCACATAACGCAGGCATAACTGCCGTTGTTCAACCCGGAGGATCAGTGAAAGATGGGCAGTCTGTAGACTATTGCAATGAAAACGGAGTGGCCATGGTTTTCACTGGTGTACGTCATTTCAAACATTAAATTGTTTTTTTGTCGAACATTGAAACAAAAAGCCGAAATTTACGAATAAGGGGTCTGACTTAAACATTTAAGGCTCATAGCGAATTAGAAAAAATGGGACTATTTAGTTTTTTAACACAAGAAATTGCAATCGACTTAGGGACAGCGAACACGCTGATTATTCTCAACGACAAAGTTGTTGTAGATGAACCATCGATTGTGGCTAGAGACATTCAAACAGGGAAAATTGTTGCCATTGGAAAAAAGGCACAACAGATGCATGGAAAAACGCACAAACTAATCGAAACGGTGCGGCCTTTAAAAGATGGTGTGATTGCAGATTTCCAAAGTGCAGAACAAATGATTCGGGGGATGATTAAAATGATCAATCCGGGACG
The DNA here is from genome assembly GCA_044353545.1 of Crocinitomicaceae bacterium. Lineage (GTDB taxonomy): Bacteria > Bacteroidota > Bacteroidia > Flavobacteriales_D > Crocinitomicaceae > M0103. The sequence goes on from JBILBT010000011.1 coordinate 3,652, forward strand.
AAGCTTGTTCAATCCTTCCTTGCGAATGGTGATTTGTATTCCTTCTGGGATTACTGAGGTGGAGAAGCGTGCAGTGCGCGATTCAGCTGAACACGCTGGAGCGAAGGAGGTTTACCTCATTCACGAGCCAATGGCAGCTGCAATTGGAATTGGGATTGATGTTGAGGAGCCAATGGGAAATATGATTATCGACATCGGTGGAGGTACATCTGAGATTGCGGTAATTGCCCTAGGAGGAATTGTTTGTGATAAGTCTATTCGTATTGCTGGTGACGATTTCACAAGCGACATCGAAGAATACATGCGGCGTCAGCACAACATTTTGGTGGGTGAACGCACGGCTGAACAAATTAAAATTGAAGTTGGTGCGGCATTGCCATATTTGGACAATCCACCGGAGGATTTCGCGGTACGTGGCCGTGACCTTATGACAGGAATTCCGAAAGAAATTATAATTACCTATACGGAGGTCGCTCACGCCTTGGATAAAACCATTTCTAAAATTGAAGAAGCGATCTTGAGTGCCCTGGAGTTGACACCACCTGAGCTTTCAGCAGATATTTATAAAACAGGAATTTACCTTGCTGGAGGAGGCTCAATGCTTCGTGGTTTGGACAAGCGAATCTCGGCGAAAACGAAGCTTCCAGTGCACATTGCGGAGGACCCACTTAGAGCAGTGGCTCGTGGTACAAGCATCGCATTGAAAAATATTGATAAATTCCAATTCCTTATCAGAGATTAGCAGAAAGTAGTGGTAAAAAAGACCACTACTTTTTTTATCTTTGCTTATGCGCAATTTGTTTGCCTTCTTCAGGCGCTTCAGAGTGTTTCTTGTTTTTATTCTTATGCAAATTTTTGCACTCACAAGCTATTTCTCATTTTTACAATATCCACGCGCACAATACCTTACCACAGCATCTGCCGTAGCGGGAAAAACCTTAGCCATGCGCAATGAACTCACCAAGCATTTTAACCTTGGGAAATCGAATACAGCACTCCAGCGGGAAAATAAATTGCTGCGCGAGCAGTTGCCACAAAGTTTTCAGCGCTTGCAAGCTGGCTTAGTCAAAATCAATGACACTCTTTTCAAACAACAGTACACGTACATTCCAGCAACAGTAATCAATTCAACGGTAACCAAGCGCAACAATTATTTCACGCTGAACATTGGGAAAACACAAGGTATCAAGCGTGGAATGGGCGTGTTTTCGGACAAGGGCATTGTTGGGATTATTCACAACGTGAGCGATTATTTTGCGGTGGTAAAAAGTGTTTTGACGGAAGAAATCAATATTGATGTCATGATTGAGCCGATTGGTTTGTTTGGTTTATTGAAGTGGAATGGAGAAAACCAACGGAAAGGATCGATTTCTGGGATTAGCAACGATATGCACATCAAAAAGTGGTCAAAGGTTGTGACTCGCGGTGGATCAGGAATTTTTCCTCGTGGCATTATGGTTGGAAAGATTGAAAAGTTGAAACCAGTTGAAGGCAAGCCATTGTGGGACGTGGTTGTACGGTTTTCAGAAAATTATGCCAGCTTGCAGCGTGTTTATGTCATTAAAAATTTAATGCAAGAAGAGCAAGAGGAACTCGAAAGCAATATACCACCAGACGACGAAGAATGAATATAGCAGTAAAATATGGTCTTCGTTTCCTGTTGCTTGTAGCCTTGCAGGCCTTGGTGCTGAACCAATTGGAATTGGGCTTTGGCATCCAGTTCATGGTTTATCCCCTGCTGATCGTGCTCTTGCCTTTCGAAATAGGAACAATCCCCCTCATGGTCATTGCCTTCTTAATGGGCATTCTCATTGACGCATTTTCGAACACCTATGGCTTGCACGCATCTTCGGCAGTCGTGATTGCCTATTTTCGTCCCTTGATATTTAAGACTTTCGCGCCTCGTGATGGCTACGACCTTCTCAAAGAGGGCAACAGTTATGAGATGGGTTTCAGGTGGTTTTTATACACGTTTGGAATTTTGTTGTTGATCCATCATTTTTGGTTTTTCCTCTTGGAAATTTTCCGTTTTGATGAATTGCTCTTCGTTCTACAGAAAACACTTTTCAGCCTTCCTTTATCTTTTGTTCTTTGCTTGATTATCCAAGCAATGATTGTTTCTAAACCCAAGGAGCGATGAATCTGGATGCACGAAGATATGTCATTCTTGCCTTTATCTTAATGGTAGGAATTATCTATGCTTCACGCCTTTTTTACATGCAGGTAGTGGATGACCAATGGGTACTTCGCGCGCAAGAGATTGCAGAAAAACGATGGGAAATTAGCCCCCCACGCGGTGTGCTCTTCGATCGAACAGGCAAAAAGATTGTTTCGAACCGCACCTATTACAACCTGATGATGGTTGAGGCAGACATTGTGGATTTAGATACGGCTAAGTTTGCCAAGTTAATCGGTTGGACCCGCGAAGAGGTACGTAATCGATTTAAGGAAATTGTGAGGGGCGAGGGGACGTACTACAATAAAAACACCCACAAACGCACGCCGAACTATCAAAAAATTCGGGCCTATCCATTTATGAAGGAACTCACCCTGGAGGAGGTTGCACGTATCGCACCTCATTTGGACAACTTCAAAGGCTTTCATGAAGAAATAACCAGTATGCGCAGCTATCCGTATGCCAATGGAGCAAACATTGTCGGATATCTTTCAGAGGTTTCCCAGGAAGAAATTGATGAAGACCGCTTTTATAAGCCGGGCAACAATATCGGTAAAGCGGGTTTAGAGCGTTTTTATGAAAAGGAGTTAAGAGGGCGAAAAGGCATTCGCTACATTGTTACTTCTGCCATGAACAATGCCATCGAATCCTATGCAGACGGAAAATACGACACCTCGGCCTTGCAGGGTCCTCCATTGAAACTGGGGGTAGACATCCTTCTTCAAGCATATGGCGAGAAATTACTGAAGGGCAAGCGTGGCTGTATCGTCGCCATAGAACCTTTAACTGGGGAAATCTTAGCCCTCGTATCTTCCCCCTCTTACGACCCTAATCTTATGATTGGGAAACGGAATATTTCGATGTACTATCCAAAGCTCTTGTTGGACCCGAGTACTCCACTTTTGCCCCGTCCTTTGGCATCGGAATATCCACCGGGATCGACTTTTAAACTTTTAAATTCCTTGATTGCGCTGCAGGAAGGTGTCATTACTCCAGAGTTTGGTGCGCCGTGTAACAAATCTGTCGTGGGCTGCCACAATCACGCAAGTGCAGGAAATCTTGCAGATGCTATAAAACACTCGTGTAACCCCTATTACTACGCAGTGATGCGAAGAATTGTCCAACAAAACAGAAAGAAAAGTGTTTTTGCTGATGCTGAGGTGGGACTTAATCGCTGGGTTGATTATATGAAAAGCTTCGGCTTGGGACGGAAATTAGAAACGGATATCACAGGATTACGTCCGGGATTAATCCCTGATGTTGCCTTTTATGACAAGTGGTATGGCCACCATAGATGGGCATTTTCAACAATTCGTTCCATCTCTATCGGTCAAGGAGAGGTAATGATTACTCCTCTACAAATGGCGAATATCGCTGCAGTTATTGCAAATAAAGGCTGGTATTACACCCCACACTTTGTGAAGTCGATTGGGTCAAAAGGGCCTCTTCCTGAATACCTCAAAAAACACTATGCAAAAATTGACACCAAGCATTATGATGTCATCATCGAAGGAATGCGGCGTGTGGTCTATGAGCCTGGGGGAACGGGACGTCGGGCCTTGTTGAAGGACATCGTCATTTGTGGGAAAACGGGAACGGTTCAAAATCCACACGGAGAGGACCACTCGACGTTTCTTGCTTTTGCACCAATGGACAAACCGAAGATTGCAATTGCCGTGTTTATCGAGAATGCTAAAGGAGGTGGAGGTCTTTGGGCTGCCCCAACAGCCAGCTTGATGATCGAGAAATATTTGAAGCGAAAGATTACGGAGAAGGACCGCGAGAAAACAATTATTGACGCTGTATTCAGCTACATGCGATGAGAAAAGGAGATTCACTTGTTGCACATATGGATTGGCCGCTTTTTGTGAGCTATATCGTCATGTTGATCATTGGCATGGCAACGGTCTATTCGGTGGCTTACAATGCGGAGCACCCCAACATCTATGAATATTCTGAAAAATATGGCAAGCAGTTGGTTTGGTTGGGCATCTCTTTATTTCTTGGATTAATTGTCTTCTTGATAGACTCTGACATCTATCGAAAATTCTCTGTACCCATCTACGTGTTTACACTTTTTTTATTGGTGATCGTATTGTTTACGCCGAAAATCAATGGCGCACGTGCTTGGTTAGGAATTGGCACTATGGGGGTTCAACCGGCGGAATTTGCGAAGATTGGTACCGCATTGCTCTTGGCGCGGTTCATCAGTACAGTCAATGTCAAACAGCAAAATATTCAAACGGTGCTCATTGCCAATGCCATCATCTTGATGCCGATGGTCCTGATTCTCCTTCAGCCAGATGCGGGAACATTTGTGGTATTTACTTCATTCCTTTTTGTAATGTACAGAGAAGGAATTACATACGACCCACTCATACTTAAATTGATCAACCGCATTCCGGGCATTCGTTTTAAGGAGACATGGGTTGGTGGCCACTTCATCCCCATTCTTTTTGTAGTCATCATCTTGAGTGTAGTCACTTTGCTCATGAGTAATGAAGTGCTCGAATTTAGTTTCTTGCCCAATGTCAAGGTGCCAGGGTTCTATAGTGTGGTGGCTACCTTATTACTCATCTCACTGATTTTCTTAATTTTCCTTCGCGTGGTATCTGCTCGACGAGAGCGTGGGCGTGCTACATTGGTGGTGATTTTAGGGTTTAGCATGGCAGCCGGGCTTTCTTCAGTGGTGAACTATGGGTTTCAAAGCTTACGTTCACACCAGAAAGACCGCATTGAATTGTTTCTTGGAATGAAGGAAGATCCCAATGGAAAGGATTACAACCGAAATCGCGCCATGGCGGCCGTAGGTTCAGGCGGATTTTTAGGGAAAGGCTACCGTGAAGCTTCTGTTTCAAGTGTGCGAAGCAATCACGTTCCAGAAAGTGAAACCGACTTTATTTTTTGTCCATTTGCAGAGGAATGGGGATTTGCAGGCACATTTATTTTGGTAGCGCTTTATATGTTCATGTTGGTTCGAATCATCATCATAGCTGAGCGCCAAAGGGCGGTATTTAACCGAGTATATGCGTATACGGTAGCAATGATTTTATTTTATCACTTCGCCATCAACATCGGAATGAACATTGGTTTTGCCCCAGTCATTGGTATCCCACTCCCATTTTTCTCTTACGGAGGTTCATCCATGATGTCCTTCTCCGTGATGATGTTTATCTTACTGAAATTGGACAGCCAACGAAGAGATGTACTTCAATAATGGGAATGAATATGAAAGCAAAGAATTCTTTAATTTTACATAAACGAATAACGCATGGCGACTAAAGCACAGCCCAAAGGTTCACTCCCAGACAGCGACAAGAAAAAACTGACCTATTGGTTTTGGGGATTTGCGCTGTTCCCATTTGTTTTTGTGGCATTACTGTTACTTTTTCAATCAGAGGATTCGCTTCCACCTGTTGAAATGCTCGACAACCCACCCGAACTTCAAGCATCTGTCGTTTATGCCTATGACCAAGAAACGGAATTGGGTAAATACTTTTTGGTGAACCGCACGAGTGTGAAATACCGTGAAATTTCACCATTTATTACAGATGCGTTGATTTCAACTGAAGACGAGCGTTTCAAGGACCATGCTGGGGTTGACTTTCGTGCCGTTGGGCGAGCAATTTTTAGCTTTGGAGGCGCTGGAGGTGCATCAACAATTTCGCAGCAGTTGGCCAAATTGCTCTATACCTTGCAACAGCGTGAACGCGAAGAGTTGGCCCGTGCAAGAGGCGAACGTTTGTCCATTTCTTCCACACGAGTAGGTCGGATTTTTGGCCGAATCAATGAAAAAGCACGCGAGAACATCATAGCAACGCGACTAGAAAAGAGATATACCAAAGAGGAAATCATCACCATGTACCTCAATCAGTTCGACTTTTTATACAATGCCGTTGGAATTGAAAATGCAGCCAAAGTATATTTCAATAAAAAACCAAAAGATTTAGCCAAAGAGGAAGCGGCAATGCTTGTTGGAATGTGTAAAAACCCAGCGCTTTACAATCCATACTCATTTAAAATTCGCAATTACCGAAGAATCATTGCCACAGAAAAGGAAATATCTGTGTCGGCAGTTTCGGCGGAAGAAATTAATGCTCGGCGAGCTGCGGATTCAACACGTGCTTTAAACCGCCGAAATCAGGTCTTGTTTCAATGGTTGAAAAACAGCAAAGCTGAAAATGAGGCCTTGCGTGCAACAATTACCCAAGAAGAATATGATCTTTTGAAGGTAAAACCACTGGTTGTAAATTACCAGTCAGTGGACCATAAACAAGGCAAAGCACCTTATTTTAGGGAATATCTCCGCAAAGAATTGACGGACTTGTTGCTTCAAAAAAATGAAGACGGCTCTTGGAAATATGCACGAGCTGATGGGACTCCTTATGACATTTACCGAGATGGCTTGAAAATTTATACGACGATTGATGCGAATCTACAAAACCATGCAGAGAAAGCCGTGGAGCGCCACTTGAGCGAAAACTTGCAAAAGCCTTTCGATCAAAACAATAGAGCAACGCGTAACTTCCCATTCTCGAATGACCTTTCCGAAGATCAAGTGAAGGCCATCATGCGCACTGCGCGTCTCAATTCGCCTCGTTACGCCTACATGTCTGAAGCTGGATATTCTGATCAAGAAATCGTTAATGCGTTCAACACGCCCACACAAATGCGGGTGTTTGCTTGGAGTGGCGAAAAAGACACCCTACTCACACCAAACGACTCAATCCGTTATTATAAGTCATTCATGCACGCAGGACTCATCTCCATAGAACCGCAAACTGGGTTTATCAAAGCATGGGTAGGGGGCGCAAACATTACCCATTTTGCCTACGACCACGTGAAATTGAGTCGCCGTCAGGTTGGTTCAACGATAAAGCCCTTTGTGTATGGAACAGCGATGGCAATGGGCGTCGTAAAACCTTGTACTCAATTTGCCAATACGTCCTATTGTGTGGATTTGCAAGATGCTGAAGGGAACGTGAATAATCGTTGGTGCCCGAAGAATGCAGGCGGTTCCGAAGCGGGTGTCGTCACGGCATCGACAGGTTTGGCGCAATCCATGAACAACATCACGGTTGCTGTTATGTCCAAAATGGGGGGCTATGCCGGGCCGAAGAACATCTCAAAATTGCTAAAACAGATGGACATTAATCTTCCCCCAGAGCAAGAGGTTCCATCCATGTGTCTAGGCATTATGGACCTTTCCTTATTTGAATTGGTGGGTGCGCAATGCATCTTCGCAAATAAAGGGATATTTAATCGCCCAACATCTATCTTACGCATTGAGGACCGCAATGGGAATGTCATTTATGACAATGACGCAAACTTCTATACGAAGCAGGTGATGAATGAAAATGTTGCCTTTGAGGTACTTCAAATGCTGAAGAAAGTGATTACTCAAGGCACAGGTGGAAGTCTGCGTGGAGGTCAGTCATGGGGAAATATCCTCTATCCTACAGCAGGTAAAACCGGAACGACACAAAGCAATTCCGATGGATGGTTTATTGGATTGACACCAAAACTCGTGACAGGTGTTTGGGTGGGTGCCGAAGACCGTGGTGTGCGATTCCGTTCCATGCAGTGGGGACAGGGTGCACGATTGGCACTTCCGATCTATGGCTACTACATGCAGAAGGTTTACAAGGATCCGAAAATTGGCTTGCCAACAACAGATTTTGATCAACCTGCCTCCTACGATCCAAAACTTTTTTCCTGTGACGGAGATGCACAATTGGATGTTCCAACAGTACCTGAATTAGGCTTATAATGAATAAAGTAGTAAAGAATGTTGAAGAAGCCCTCGTCGGCATTGAAGACGGGATGACACTCATGTTGGGTGGCTTTGGTTTGTGCGGAATTCCTGAAAATTCCATCGCACAATTGGTGAAGCTGGGCGTGAAAGATCTTACCTGTATTTCCAACAATGCGGGGGTCGATGATTTCGGGCTTGGACTCTTGTTGCATGGCCATCAAATCAAAAAAATGATCAGTTCGTATGTCGGTGAAAACGCGGAGTTTGAACGTCAAATGCTTTCCGGTGAATTGATTGTTGACCTCATTCCACAAGGAAGTTTAGCCGAACGCTGTCGTGCTGGAGGTGCTGGAATTCCAGCGTTCTTTACTCCAGCAGGATATGGAACGGAAGTAGCCGAAGGGAAAGAAGTACGCGAGTTTAACGGCAAACCACACATCTTGGAAATGGCATTGACGGCAGATTTTGCCATCGTGAAAGCCTGGAAGGGTGATACCGAAGGAAACCTTATTTTCAAAGCAACAGCACGCAATTTCAACCCTATGATGGCGATGGCAGGTAAGATCACCATTGCAGAAGTGGAGGAATTGGTCCCTGCTGGCGAACTTGATCCCAACGACATTCATACCCCTGGGATCTTCGTTCAACGAATCTTCAAAGGAGAAAAATTTGAAAAACGCATCGAGCAACGGACTGTTAGAATTAAGAATTAAAAATTTGGTGGCTGAGGTACTCGAAGCCACGAATTACGAATTACGAATTACGAATTACGAATTACGAATTACTTTTGCACTAACCACTAACCACTAACCACTAACCACTAACCAACTAACCACTAACCAACTAACCAACTAACCAATGGCATTAGATAAAACAGGAATTGCAAAACGCATTGCTCAAGAGTTGAGGGATGGTTGGTATGTGAACTTAGGAATCGGCATTCCAACATTGGTGGCGAACTACATTCCTGAAGGAATTGAGGTGGAGTTTCAATCAGAAAATGGCGTTTTGGGTATGGGTCCGTTTCCTTTCGAAGGGGAAGAGGATGCTGATTTGATCAACGCTGGAAAACAAACGATCACGGTGCTTAAGGGTGCTGCATTTTTTGATTCTGCGATGTCTTTTTCGATGATTCGAGGTCAACATGTGCAACTGACTGTATTGGGCGCGATGGAGGTGTCGCAAAATGGTGACATTGCCAACTGGAAAATCCCGGGAAAAATGGTGAAAGGCATGGGCGGCGCCATGGACTTGGTGGCCTCAGCAGAAAACATTATCGTGGCCATGATGCACAGCAATCGCGAAGGTGAATCTAAGATCTTAAAGAAATGCACACTGCCTTTAACAGGGGTGGGCTGCGTAAAAAAGATTGTGACCGAATTGGCAGTGCTTGAAATCCGTGACAACAAATTCTATTTGATTGAGCGCGCTCCAGGTGTGAGTGTTGAAGAAATCGTTTCCAAAACGGAAGGGGATTTGGTAGTCCCAGATTTCGTTCCTGAAATGGTGCTTTGATTTAGCGATAAAAATGCATCTCTTCAATGTATTTATGCACGGGCTCCGTCAATAGGTAACGAATGTCTTTTCTTTCTTTTATTGCCTGACGAATAAAGCTCGCCGATATGCGCATGACAGGGGCATCACTGCAGATATGGACATGTGGATGTTGCGCAAAAGGATTTTCGGTCAGTGCGCCATTGGCTCGGACTTCTTCTTCTTCCTGAATGGTGAACACCCGAGGATATACATAAATGTCGTGATTTTTTAAGATGACATCGTGATTGAACCACTTGTGAAAGTTCCGCAGGTTATCTTCCCCCATGATGAGTGAGAAGTTGTGCTCGGGGTGCTTTTCTTTGAGGTAAGCGAGTGTAGTTACTGTATAACTTGGAACGGGCAACTTAAATTCGACATCGCTCGCACGAAGCTTTGGGTTTTCTTCAATCGCTGCTTTTACCAAAGATAAACGATGGAAATCTGAAAGTAACCCAGCCTTTTCTTTTAAGGGATTTTGCGGTGAAACAACCAACCATACTTGATCCAATCCTTGAAAATTCGCCATGTAATTGGCAATGATCAAATGGCCCACATGGATAGGGTTGAATGTGCCGAAGTAGAGTCCGATATTCATGATTGAATAAATTCAGAAACGAGTTGCGTGGCTTCGGCGCAGGCAAGTTCAAGGGTGTCATTCACGATAACTGCATCAAATTCGCCGGCGCTGTCGAGTTCTTTTTTGGCTTTCGCCATGCGTATGTTGATTTTCTCTTCTGTTTCTGTGCTGCGGTGTCGAAGGCGTTTTTCGAGTTCTTCGTAGCTTGGTGGCTGCACAAAAACGGCTAAAGCTCTTTCTCCAAAAATGCGTTTAATGTTTAGGCCTCCAACAACATCTACGTCGAAGATTACGGTTTTTCCTTCACTCCAAATGCGTTCTACCTCAGACCGAAGAGTTCCGTAATAATTGTCGGTATACACTTCTTCCCACTCCACGAATGCATCTTCATGAATCAATCTTCTGAAACCTTCTAAGCCAAGAAAATAGTAGTCTTTTCCATCGGTTTCATTCGGACGTGGAGCACGACTGCAGGCTGAAACGGAGAAGGCAAGTCCGAGCTGTGCATCCAATAAATGATGCACAATGGTTGTTTTTCCAGCGCCTGATGGTGCCGAAAAGATCACACATTTCCCCGTTTTATTCTTCGATGTTTCCATTGGTTTCGTTACAATGTATTCAGAACTTGTTCTTTGATTTTCTCAAGGTTGTCTTTCATGTCCACGACGAGTTTTTGCATCTCCGCATGATTGCTTTTGCTTCCTAGTGTGTTGATTTCGCGGCCAATTTCCTGCGCAATGAAACCTAGTTTTTTTCCGCTTTTAGGAAGTTTCATTGTTTCGATGAAGTAATCGACGTGATTGGTCAAGCGCATTTTCTCTTCTGAAATGTCGAATTTTTCAATGTAAAAAATGAGTTCTTGCTCCAAACGATTGTCGTCGTGTTTTGTGCTTTCCAATTCATCCAAGCCCTTGCGGAGTCGTTCGCGAACGGTTTCGATGCGTTCACCTTCGTATTGAGGCACTTCTTTTAGTAGCGATTGTATGTCTCCAATCCGACCGTGGAATTCACTTTCTAGTGCTACTCCTTCTTGTCTTCTAAAGGCATGTAACTGATCGCAAGCGGATTTTACCAACTCGAACACCCACTTTTTCTCCTCTTCAGAGAATCCTTCGCGTTCGTTGTTGAAGATGTCGGGCATGCGCAGAATCATGGCGAGGTAATCTTTTGATTCTTCACCAAGCATTTCGTTCATCCCTTTTAGATCCTTGTAATAGGCTGCTGCCAAATCGCGGTTGAGTGCGTAACTGCGTGAATCACCGCTGCTGTCCATGTTGATATTGATGTCCACTTTTCCGCGGTCGAGTTCGTCACCAACGATTTTTCGAATGTCGTGCTCAAGTTCACGGTAGGCCGAACAGATGCGCACATTCATATCGAGTGATTTACTATTCAGGGAGCGTACTTCAACACTTACTTTTTTTCCTGCGAATGTTCCGGTAGATTTTCCGAAACCCGTCATTGACATGAGCATAAACTGCAATTTTTATCAAAAGTAGAAAAATTCGGGCAATGGTGGGAGTTAGGTCTGAAGCAAGGGAATAGTTACCTTTGCATATGATTTTATACAACGTTACTGTAAGTGTAGATCCTGAGGCTGCCGAAGATTGGTTGACTTGGATGCGAAGCACACATATTCCTCAGGTAATGGCCACAGGATGTTTCCTAGAAAGTCGCATTTCACGTGTTCATGGTGAAGAAGATGGCGGTGTAACCTATGCCATCACCTATTTATCGCCAAGTCAAGAACTCATGGATACCTATAGCCAAAACCACGCACCAGTTTTACAGCGAGATCACAGCGCCCGTTATGCAGGGAAGTTTGCTGCATTTCGCACGGTTTTAAGTGTCATTGAAGAGTTTAAATCATGAGTGTACGCCCTAAAAAACACCTCGGTCAGCATTTCTTGACGGATAAAAACATCTGTCGGAAAATTGCGGAACAATTTACGGGTCACCAAGGGTGTAAACGTGTGTTGGAAATTGGTCCAGGCATGGGTGCGCTAACAGAATTTCTTTTGGAAAAGGAAACGAACGAGCTATTTGCGATGGAAATCGACCATGAATCGGTGACGTATTTAAATGGCCATTTTCCGCAATTGTCAGGGAAAATCTTTGAAGCCGATTTTATACGTATCGATCCCCGCAAGTACATGGGTGATGAGCCCTTTGCTGTTGTTGGTAATTTCCCGTACAACATTTCCTCTCAAATCTTATTTAAATGCCTGGATTATCGGAATCAGATTCCTGAGATCATGGGAATGTTTCAAAAGGAAGTTGCAGAGCGAGTGGCAGAACCCCCTGGATCAAAGAAATATGGGATTTTAAGTGTTTTGTTGCAAGCATTTTATGACATTGAATACTGTTTCACCGTTGATGAGCATGTGTTCAATCCACCACCGAAGGTGAAGTCGGGAGTGATTCGTTGCACCCGAAATGAGCGGCAATCTATGGCCTGTGATGAACGATTTTTTATACAGGTGGTGAAAATGAGTTTCAATCAGCGTCGAAAAACCATTCGCAATTCCATCAAACAACTGATCAGTGGATACGACATAGACCATCATTTTTTAACCCTTCGCCCGGAGGTTTTGTCGGTAGAAAATTTCATTGAATTGACACTTTTAATTGAAGAAGCTAGAAAATCAAAGGGTGAGTAAGCTCATTTTTTCGTTATTTCAGCAATTGTTTCATGAAAAATCATTTTCTTTGTGCCATTAAAATCCTTGATGCATGAGTTCTTCAGATTTCTTTTATGGTATTGCTGACTTTCTACAATGGACATTTGGCTTTTTTGAATGGGTTGGTAATATGTTCAACGCTTCAATGCTTATCCTTGGTTTCTTTGGTTTGTTCTTTTGGTTGAATACACAACGTAAATTCAACAATAAGGCGGCTAACGACCCATCGAAGTTAAAGTAATCCTTAGAATTTTTACATGTACAAGGTTGCTGGTTAATTCCAGTGACCTTTTTTATTTTTTACGCCATACATGAATAAAATATCGGTCATTATCACTGCGGGAGGAATTGGAAAGCGGATGGGAGGAGATCTTCCGAAGCAATTTATTCCCCTAGGAGGAAAACCAATATTACTGAGAACCCTAGAGTGTTTTTACCATTTCGACGCGAATTTTGAATTGATCCTGACCCTGCCAAGTGATTGGCATGCTTACTGGAAAAAAAGCCTAAAGGATTTTAACTGCACCATTCCTCACACCCTTGTTTCAGGAGGAGAAGAGCGTTTTCATTCGGTAAAAAATGCACTGGATTGTTGCTCAGGAAACTTGATCTTGGTGCATGACGGTGTCCGTCCTTTTGTGGCGAAAGAAACAATACACGCATGCCTTGAGGCGCTTGCGACAAATGAAGCAGCAATACCTGTATTGACAATTAAGGAGTCTGTTCGTGAGCGTCAGGGTTCGTCATCGCACGCTGTGGATCGATCAAAGTTTCTGTTGGTTCAAACCCCACAGTGCTTTAGGTCTTCTGTTCTACGTGACGCATACAATTTAGAATTCCACAGTGGTATTACAGACGATGCAACACTCGTCGAATCTTTGGGAATTGATATTCAATTGATTCAGGGCAACGAGGAGAACATAAAGATTACGACGCAAAAGGATTTAATCATTGCGGAAGCCATATTGGCTTGTCAGAATTAAAGGTATAGGATATTTTAACGATTAAAAGAGCAATCAAAGGATTATCTTTGCACTTCACAATGCATTTAAATGAAAGTCACACAACATTTACAGGAGGCGAAAGCTCCACTTTTCTCATTTGAAATTCTTCCTCCATTAAAGGGGAAAAGTATCCAATCTATTTTTGATGGGATTGATCCATTGATGGAGTTTAAACCTCGATTTGTGAATGTGACGTATCACAGAGAAGAGTTTATCTATAAGGAACGTGAAAATGGTTTGTTGGAAAAAATAGCCATTCGCAAGCGTCCTGGAACAGTTGGGATCTGTGCTGCAATCATGAACAAGTATCAAGTAGATGCTGTTCCTCATTTGATTTGTGGTGGATTTAGCAAAGAAGAAACGGAGAATGCCTTAATTGACTTGCAGTTTTTGGGTATAGACAATGTCTTGGCCTTGCGGGGTGATTCCATCAAAACAGAAAGCACGTTTAGACCGCACGCTGATGGTCACCGCTATGCTGTTGAGTTGATCAGCCAGATTTCGGAAATGAACCAAGGAAACTACATGATGGATGACGTCCAACTTGAACCGACTCAATTTTGCATTGGAACGGCTGGCTATCCTGAAAAGCACTTCGAAGCAATGAACATGACAACCGATCTACATTACTTGAAAGCTAAAGTCGATGCGGGTGCGGAGTACATCGTTACGCAAATGTTTTTTGACAATCAAAAGTATTTTAATTTTGTTGATGCATGTCGTGCCTGTGGCATTACCGTACCTATTATCCCTGGGTTGAAACCCATAAAAACAATGGACCACATTACGTTCCTCCCAAAATTTTTCAAAATCGATTTTCCAGAAGCACTGTCAAAGGAATTATTGAAATGCAAGGACAACAAGCAAATTGAACAGCTAGGCATTGAGTGGGGAATTCAGCAGTCGAAAGAACTTCGTGACGCAGGCGTTCCATGTATTCATTATTATACCATGTCAAATTCATCCATGGTGCGAGCGATCGCATCTCAAATATTCTAAATTGACACATGAAGTATTCACTTATTTTTTTCGCTACCCTTTTTGTTCTTATCACTCAAAATAAGATTCATTCCCAGACAAATACCTTGGGACTTAAAAATGTCTTGGTTATTGGGCAGTTGGATAAGCCAGAAGATCGGTATTCGATGGAAATCAATGTAACTGAGATTTTTACTGATCTTGGAATAAAAGCCATTCCGTCCTTAAATATGTTGAAGTTGGGCACGGATGCATCATTGATTGCTACCGATTCAATAAAACAGGCGATTTTCGCTAAAGGCATAGACACCTATTTGCTAGTTTCTGTGCGTGGATACGATAAAATCTTTAAGGCCACAAACATGAACGATGATTTCAATACAGCTTTGGGCGCTGGAAATTTATTTCCCTTGTACCGTGATGAGATCGTGTCTGTAAGTTTTGAATTCAAGTTCTTTCGCAATGGCGCAATGGTGCAGTACGACATCATCAAATGTGGAAATGTCTCTAATCGCGATGCTGTGATCAAGAAGCTTAGAAAACAGCTGCGAAAGATTTCTGTGAAGAAGTGGAAGTAATCTATTTTATTTTTCGTTAAAACATTGATAGCAGTATTTACTGCAAATTACCGCTACGCTTTTGTGGGGTATAGGATGAAAGCAACTGAAATTCTATGTGTTTAATACGTTAAATCACTGTTAATCCAACTCTAAAATGTTTGTCTTTAGCCAACATTTTACTAAAAACACTTACCAAAAAGCTATTAATCCTCCCGATTTGGCAATAATTGCAATTTCTTTGTAGGATATATTTAGCAATTCAGCGAATAAATCATGCTGTTCGTAGACTAAAACCAATTAAATACATGAAACATATAAAAAAACATGTTAAAACACAAAAAAATCAATTTATTCAATTGTACTTGACAGTTAAGGTCGTTGTAAATTTGTGTTATGAGTAAAACAGTCGCAGAAAAAATCAGAATTGCACGCTTAGCGAATAGCTTGAGCCAGCAAAACATGGCAGATGAACTAGACCTAACGGTTGCTGCCTATTCAAACATCGAACGTGGAGTTACAGAAATTTCTGTTAAACGTTTGTTGAGAATTTCAGAAATACTTGATGTGAATGCCATTGATTTGATCAATGACCCCGCTCCGAAAATTTTTAATGAGCCATCGGGCAATGACTATTCTTCGAATGTGCTGTCACAGCAAGTGTACCAGTTGATTAAAGAAATTCAGTCGTTGACGGACCGTGTTGACAAATTGGAGAAAGCGCGTCCAAAAAAATAATTGCTCAACGAGACATTAGTTTCGCTACATATTTTCCAATAATATCAAATTCCAAATTAACTTCCATATCCTTCTGAAGGGTATGGAAGTTTGTGTTTTCATAGGTATAAGGAATGATGCACACCGAGAACTCATTTTCTTTCGAATCGACTACCGTTAAACTTGTGCCATTCACGGTGATGGATCCCTTCTCAACTGTTGGCATATCGGAATTGTAGCGAAATGTATATTTCCAACTTCCTCCTTGATCCTCCACATTGGTGCAAATCCCAACGGTATCTACATGCCCCTGAACAATGTGTCCGTCCAAGCGGCCATTCATTAACATGCACCGCTCTAGATTCACTTTGGTTCCTTTTGTCCACGAGGAAAGATTCGTTTTTTCTAATGTTTCGCGAATGGCTGTGACGGTATATTCATTTCCCGAAAGTTCAACGATGGTCAAGCAGCATCCGTTGTGTGCAACACTTTGATCGATCTTTAATTCGTGGGTAAAGGTGGAGGAGATGGTGATGTGAATGTTGTCATGCTCACTGCGAATGGATTGCACAACGCCGATTTGTTCTATGATTCCCGTAAACATTGTATTTTTGTTCAAAGATACGCATTGCAGCAATATGATTCTATTTACGCTTTTCCGTCCACCTTTTGGTGGTGTATTAAAACTTATCATTCCGTTTTCATCCGTTTTATTGTTGTTTTCATGCAACCCTATTGCTTTTGTTAAAAAACAAGGAGAAAAACAGCTAAAGCGAAAAGGTGTTCAAGCGCACATACTTAGCACCAAAGATTTCACGATGAACTATTGGAAAGGGGGGAATGGCCCCGTCATTCTTTTTCTACATGGTTTTGGTGGAGATGCTCAGTTTACCTATCAAAATGAATTGCTTGCCCTAGCAAAAACCCACACGGTTATCGCACCAGATTTTCTATGGTTTGGCGGCAGCAGCGCAAATTTACCAACCACCATAGAAAGTCAAGTCTTGGCCATTGAAGCCTTGCTCAAGGAATTGAAGGTGGATACTTTTTCTATGATTGGACAGAGTTATGGCGGATTCGTCGCTGTGCTCATGGCAGAAAAGTTTCCAAATCGTATTGACCGTTTGTGCATTGCAAATTCTCCCGGCCCAACGTTCAATAAAACCTTGATTGATGAGGTGTGTCGTTCACACAATTTTCCATCAATCGAAGAAGCATTTGTTTTTGATACGTATGAAGGCGTGCAACCCTTGATGAATTTGGCATCCCACTCAGACACCAAGTTTCCGAAATGGCTGCTGAAGCGAATGTATACGTCAAGTTTTTCAGCCTACAAGACCGAACAGCGTGGATTATTAAATTCTCTAATGCAAGAACCAGAGCGACTTGAATCCATTGAGGCACTAAAAAAGATGGAGGTGTTGGTGCTTTGGGGTGAACACGATGAATTGTTTTACCTCTCGGAAGGACAGCGCTTCGCAAACGAAATAAATGCGAACTTTATGGTGATCAAAGATGTAGGTCATGCCCCGCAAATGGATGATCGAAAAGCGTTTACTTCAGTGGTCACAGATTTTTTTACACACAATAGTTTAAATGATGAAACAAATTAACTGCCTCTTTGCACTGCTCTTACTGAATCTTTCTCTTCATGCTCAGATGGTCGATTCGACGAAAGCTGGAGTGTTTCGTTTAGGGGGTGGATTGGATGCCTATTATGCCTTGAACTTAAGGGATGTGAAAAGCAACAACATACCTTATTATGTGTCCTCGGCGCGAAATAACGAGTTCAACATCAACATGGCTTACCTCGACTTTACCTTTGAAAGTGAGCGCATAAAATTTCGTTTTGCGCCAGGAGTTGGGACTTATATGAACGCCAATTATGCGGCCGAACAGGGCTTGCTTAAAACTCCATTGGAGGCCAAAGGCGCTGTGCGTTTATCCAAAAAAAAGGCGGTATGGTTGGAGTTTGGAGTACTTGGTTCGCCATACACGAATGAAAATCCATTTTCAAAGGACCAATTGTTGTATTCACGAAGCATCGCGCCGGAGTATGTGCCCTACTACATGTGTGGTGCTCGCGTATCTTCCCAACTCACAGAGAAGTTGAAATTAAGTGCCTTTGTGATCAATGGTTGGCAGCAGATTAAGGATGTGAATAACGGGAAGTCCTTGGGTACGTCTTTGGAATACAAAACGGGCAAGCAATCCACACTTTATTGGAACACCTACATCGGAAGTGAGCGATCGAGTCAGCACACGGATTTCAGAAATCGCTATTTTACAGATGTGTATTGGGTATTTCAGGGAACATCGAAATGGTCGTTTTCATCGTGTATTTATTTCGGAGATCAGCAACGTATGTTGAATAAGTTGGTCAATCATTTCTGGTGGCAAGCGAATGCCATGGCGCGCTATTCTTTTGGCAAATGGGGATCGATTTCAGCACGAGCGGAGTATTTCCACGATCCACACAGCATCCAGATTCAACCGATAACAACAGCGAATGGATTCAAAAGCTTTGGCTATACCTTGGGGTACTCCATTCCTGTGGAAGCCAATGCGATGCTGCGCTTCGAAGTGAAGGATTTGATTTCTCGCGGTAATGGCTTGTTTTATGACAAAAACAATGTCCCCATTAAATCAATGCCTTTGTTGTTTGCGAACTTGACGGTGTGGTTTTAGGGTGAATTTAACAATGATGTCTTATTGCTTATCAAATCTTTCGTAGTTTTGCGGCCAATACAAAAATGATGTTCACCCGAATTACGGCTTATTTACTGAGTATTGCTGCAGTCTTGTCGCTTGTTTGCTTGCAGGTAGACATGTCTCATGGCTCGGAAGATTATTCGGAGCGAAAAGAAATTCGTGCCTATGAAACCGGAATGTCATCTCGGAATAATGTCCCATTTAGTAAGTTTGATCCAAGAAGTAAAACAGCGCAACACATTCATCGCACTGCAGGCGGAGAATCTGATGTTGAAGGACTGTTTCCGCAACATTCGTCTGTATTTTCTGCATTCATCTGTGAATGTATAGGTTCATTTCCGCGATACCACTCTGCACAAGTCGCCCGGAAAGAAAAAATCTTTATCCTGAACCAAGTTTTTCGAATTTAATACCACCCATGTACTTGGGATTTTAATTGAATGCGCAAGCCTAGAACGTTTGCGTGTGATTTATTTTATTGGTTATTAAATTTTAAAATGAAAACACTAGTTATTATTTTGCTTGGTGTAACGGTTGTTACATCTTGCGGAAAGAACAATGGCGACGCCACAAAAAATCAAAAATTTGTATTGTCAGAGGCTCAAAAGAAGTCGATAGACATAGAAGTCGCCAAGATGATGCCTTTGGAAGGCGAATTGAGATTGACAGGTAAAGTCATTCCTGACGAAAACAATATGGTCAACATTTATCCAATGGTTGGTGGTAAAGTGACCATGGTTGATGTAGAAATTGGTGAATTGGTCGACACACGAAAAACTTTAGTCATCATTAATTCTGGAGAGGCACGAGAATTTGAGAAAGAATACCTTGTTGCAAAGGATGAGTATGAGTTGGCAAAGAAGAATTATGAGATTCAACTCGATTTATTCAAAACTAAATTCAGCTCAGAGCGTGAATTGGCCTATGCAAAAAAGGATTATCAGTTGGCCAAGGCTGAACTCGATCGCATGGAACAAGTGTATGATGTGTACTCGTTGACCAATGGCGGAAATTATGTGGTGAAGTCCCCTGTTGCTGGTTTTGTCATCGAAAAGAAGATCGGGCCAAACATGCAAATTCGTCCGGACCAAAACGACTATATTTTAAGTGTTGCTCGCTTGGAGGAAGTGTACATTGCCTTGAAT
>JBILBT010000151.1:0-7475 GCA_044353545.1 Crocinitomicaceae bacterium
GAAGGGATTTTGCCTACAACGGATACACAGTTCGGTGGAAACTTTGACAATGACGACTCAGGTACATTGAAGTACGTACGTGTAGAATTTGCTGGAATTCCTTTGGAGCCAAATAAAGAAGTTAATGGGATTACTTTTGGTTCTGTAGGTTCAGAAACTGAGGTTGATTACGTTCAAGTTTCTTTTTCTGGGGATGATGCCTTCGAATGGTTTGGTGGAACTGTAAATGCAAAACACCTTATTGCATACCGCACTTTGGATGACGATTTCGATACAGATTTCGGATACAGAGGAAAAGTTCAGTTTGGTTTGATCATTCGTGACAAGGACTTGTTTGATGCCGCTGGTGATTCAAATGCTTTTGAATCGGATAACGACGCCGCAGGTTCTGTTGCTCAACCGAAAACAATGCCTATTTTCTCGAACATTACAATCGTTGGTGCAAAAGGGAATGGTACAATCACATTGCCTGTTGGAGAGACATTTGATAAAGCTTTCCGTTTAAGAAGAAACACATCTACATCTGTATTCAACTCGTTGATCACAGGATGGGAAAAAGGTCTTTCTGTAGAAGGAACAGCTTCTCAAGCAAATGTGAATGCAGATTCATTGGTTTTTGCGTCAAATATCATGTCAAACATGGCTCCTTCAAACTGTGTTTCCGGAACTGCAGCATTTTATGGTAACTTCTTTAATGCGGATGGAAATGATTCGACATCAACAATTGCACAGGTGAATTGGGTGAACTTGTTCACGACTTTGGGTACAACACCAGATGCTCGTTTGAATACAGCTTCTGTTGCTTCTTCTGGAGCTAACTTCTCTAATCTTAAGTTCTACAATGTAGCAATGCCTACAGTAGCGTCAAGTGCAGTTGAATATTGCCAGGATGAAACAGCAGTAGCACTAGTTGCAACAGCTTCAGCTGGAAATACATTAAACTGGTATACGCAAGCAACAGGAGGTACAGCATCAACAACTGCTCCTGTGCCAAGCACAACAACACCTGGTACATCCAATTATTATGTAAGTCAAGCAAACGCTGCTGGTGATCAATCAATGCGCGTTCTTGTAACTGTTACAGTTAATGCAACACCATCTACACCTACAATTACTGCAAGTGGTGCAACATCTTTCTGTACAGGCGGATCTGTAGTATTGACTTCTAGCCAAGCTTCAGGAAATGTTTGGTCAAACACTGCAACAACAGCTGCGATCACAGTATCAGCTTCTGGAACTTTCACAGTTACCTACACTGACAACAATGGTTGTTCTGCATCTTCTTCAGCGACAACTGTAAACGTAAGCAACGCACCAGTGCCAACAATCAACGCAACTGCAACTGCTGCATGTAGCGGTGATACAATCGTTCTTACATCATCTACAGCTGATTCTTACCTTTGGAGTAACAATGCGACAACACCGTCGATTACTGTTACAGCTACTGGAAACTACACGGTGACTACAACAAATGCTGACGCTTGTGCTGGAGTAGGTACTTCTGCTCCAACTGCAATCACATTCGGTACTACACCTACAGCTAATGCAACGTTTACGGTAAGTGGAAATGTGGTGACATTCACAAACACTTCTACAGATGCAACATCATACTCTTGGGACTTCGATGATTTCTCTGGATCATCTGCTGCTTCTCCAGTGCACGCTTTCGCTGCAAATGGATCGTACGATGTTGTATTGACTGCAATCAACGGAAACTGTACATCTACATTTACAATCACTGTTGCAATCACTGTAGGTTTGGAAGAATTCACAGGTCTTACAGAAGTGGTTTTGTTCCCTAACCCAACTAGCGGTGAAACTGTTTTGACATTCTCTTCTGAAACAAATGAGACTGCTCAAACAATGATCATCGATCAACTTGGTAAGGTTGTTTCTTCATCAAGCATTGAAGTGAATGCTGGTGCAAACACACTTGCAATCGATGCCAATCAGCTTGGAAACGGTATGTATACACTCTTGTTGAACACAGGTCGTGGAAGCATCGTTCGTAAAATGATTGTTCAAAAATAACACACACAAGGGCTACCCTCCGGGGTAGCCTTTTTTTTTTATCCCATGGAAAATTTAAAAGGACATACTATTCTTCTTGTAGACGACGAGGCAGATATTCTCGAGTTTCTTACATACAATTTGAAGAAGGAAGGGTATAAAGTTTTTACAGCATCCAATGGAGAAGAAGGTGTGAAAATGGTGCAGCAATACTCACCTTCACTCATTCTAATGGATGTCATGATGCCTGTAATGGATGGAATCGAAGCGTGTCAGTTTATCCGCAAAGACCTAAACATTACGCAACCCATCATTGCATTCTTAACATCTCGCGCCGAGGATTATGCACAAATTGCAGGATTCGAGGCAGGTGCAGATGATTATATTTCAAAACCAATTCGTCCAAGATTACTGATCAGTAAAGTAGAATCACTCTTGCGACGCTTAACTCGCCCTGTTGAGGCGCAAGAAATGGTGAGTAATGCACGTGTCAAAATTGATCGTGAAAAGTTCATCGTGGAAGTGGAGGGAAAGAAAATCCTCCTCCCTAAAAAAGAATTTGAATTACTTGAATTGCTTGCGAGCAGACCAGGTAAAGTATATACAAGAGAACAAATTTTAACCATTGTTTGGGGAAATGAAACGATTGTCGGCGAACGAACAATCGATGTTCACATCCGTAAATTGCGTGAAAAGCTAGGAGATGATTATATTCGCACTATAAAAGGAGTCGGATATACATTTAGCGAATAGTGAAAAACCTCAAACCGATACATTTACTCATAGGCGGAAGCGCCATCACCTTCATTTTAACCTTCATTGTAACGGTTATTATTGATTTTCAAGTGCTCAATTTCCCGTTTTGGGTAATGATTGGGCTGCCTTTTCTATCCGGATTGATTTCCTTTGGTGTCTTCTACTTCTTCATCACTTACTTCATCAATGACCGATTAAAGCTTTTATATCGTTCCATTCGAAAAGGGAAAATCACCGCCGAAAATAATCCGAGGTTTCGGATATCGGATGATGTTTTTGCCGATGCGGAGATGGAAACTAACCGCTGGACGGAGGAACGAAATGTAGAAATTTCTCGCTTAAAAGAACAGGAAGAATTTCGTCGTGAGTTTCTAGGTAACCTTGCCCACGAATTAAAAACCCCCGTTTTCTCCATTCAAGGATATGTGGATACCTTGCTGGAAGGTGGACTGGAAGATGAACTGGTGAATCGCATGTTTCTTGAGCGTGCATCAAAAGCAACAGATCGCATGGCTCATATTCTCGAGGATCTCGATCAAATTACTCGCCTTGAAGCCGAATCGCTGCGTTTGGAAATCCGTTCTTTTGACATTGTTGAACTTGCTAAAGAGATCATCGAATCGCTCGACATGAGAACAAAAGAAAAGGAAATTTCTGTTGTCTTTTCAAAGGACTATAACTCAATTTATGTTGATGCTGATCGTTCAAAAATAGCTCAGGTTCTCACGAATTTATTGGTCAACTCAATTTTTTACGGAAATCAAAAAGGAGAAACCATTATTCGTTTTCATCAAATGGATGAAATTCTGACCATTGAAATTTCTGACAATGGTTTAGGTATCGATGAGGTGCACCTCCCTCGTCTGTTTGAACGCTTTTATCGCGTAGAAAAAAGCCGAAATCGCAATGAAGGAGGTTCAGGGCTCGGATTGGCAATCGTGCGGCATATTGTAGAATCACATGGCCAATCGATTTCTGTGCGCAGTACTGTGGGCATTGGCAGTACATTCTCATTTACGCTTGATCGAAGCAAAAGTCAGTCGGGAGGACTCTATTCTTCTCGCGGTATTCAGATTAAATAACGTTTAAATTTTACGCAATTTCTCCGCGATAGCAGCATAGTCC
Source organism: Crocinitomicaceae bacterium (assembly GCA_044353545.1). Classification (GTDB taxonomy): domain Bacteria; phylum Bacteroidota; class Bacteroidia; order Flavobacteriales_D; family Crocinitomicaceae; genus M0103. The sequence goes on from JBILBT010000151.1 coordinate 3,892, forward strand.
ATGGCACTGCAATCTATGGAATGAATGTTTTCGAGATTTCGTTTGCTCAATAAATACCCATATGCTCGGTCATAATAGCCGAGTGCAATTTCAAAAGCAGCGTTTATGTCGTGATTGTCTAAGTGAAGCAATGCTTGCTTGACATGTTGAGGTCCAAGTCGCTTTCCAATTCGTTCCATGGCGGTTCTCAAATCAGCAAGCGGAAAATGGCCGTAATCACGTAGGATTTGATTCAGACGTTCGGTATCCGTGCGCTGCACTTCCACAACTGTTGCAGTTTTCATTTGATTCCACAAACCTTCTGGGATAACCTTGTCTCCAATCACTCTGCTTTCGTCTTCAATCCAAATGGTTCGTGTGTTTTCCATGGAAGCGAGTTCTTCAAACAAAGCGTTTTCGAAGGATTCTTGATTGGGTTGTGGTCCCATTCCAATCGCGCCAAACGATGATCCTCTGTGCTGCGCCAATCCTTCGAGATCGATAACTTGTTCTCCGGAAGTTTTGAGAGCAGCCAAAATTTCTGTTTTCCCTGAACCTGTTTTGCCACTGAGTAGTTGAATACGGTATTTTTCTTGAAAGGATTGATGCACTGCCCCGCGATACGCCTTGTAACCTCCATCAAGAACAATGGATTCATACCCATAATAATGCAGTAAAAACGCAAAAAACTCACTGCGCATCCCACCTCGCCAACAATGCACCAAGGCACGTCCATCGGGCGACACTTTTATCCCTTTACGCAGCAAGGTGCTCATATTCGGTCCCGTGAGTTCCAAGCCTTTTAAAACCGCGGTTTGTCTACCATGCTGCTTGTACACTGTACCGACAATTTTGCGTGTCTCATTGTCCAAAATAGGAATGTTCAATGCGCCGGTAATATGCCCCTCCATATATTCTCCTTGGCTGCGAACATCAATAACGGGAAGCACCTTTCGCAAGAGAAGGAATTGATCGATGGGAATTTTTTTTACCATTATTTGTTTTGTCTAGGGCTAAAAAAAAGCAGACCGAGGCCTGCTGTGATCTACTGACGTTCTAGTTATTTGACTAGTGTAATTCCGTCCGCCTCGAAGTTGAGTTCAAACTCAGGCTTCGTAATTTTTTCGATTTGCTCTTTACTTTTTCCTGCATCTTCGGCAAAATGGCGCAATAAATCTACGCTGATGGTGTCCATATAGGCGATGCCATGCAAATAGGCTTGTGTCCCAATCTTCGTTTTTGGTGGAATGGTAAAGTGGTCTTTGAACCGCACCATAAACGTTTCACCATTGCCCTTGTCAATATTGATCCAGCATCCGGCTTTCGAGCACACTTCATCAATTGGTGCAATGAATGTAAATGCTTGTTCTCCTTTTTTTTCATCGAATGCCTCAATCATTTCTTTCACATTCATCGCGTCTGCAGTATCCACTTTTACTGGACCGTAACTTTTTCCAAGTTCAATAGAATTCTCAGATTTATCCTCACCACAAGAGAAAAGAACTGTGGCTGTTAATGAGACGATAAGGAAATTTTTCATAGGTGTGTTTTTTTTGCAAAGATGAAACATTTAAAAGGATCTCGGGGCATGAAACAAAAAAAGGATGCCATTTGACATCCTTTTATTAAAAATAAAATAGTGCTTAGAGCATGAAATTTGTAAAGAAATCTTCGAGCATCATTTCACGACCTTCTACCAGAACTGATTGAACGCCGCATGAAGTCAAGAAACGAACAATCACATGACGCGATTTGTCTGAGTTTTCAATCATTGTGATTGTTGCTACGTCAGATTTTTCATCAAATGAAATGGTGAAAATTCGTGTATAAAATTTTGAGTTTTCGGCAACTTCATTGGCGGTCATGCCATCAGGAAGTGTAATCAAATATTTTCCAGATGATTTGCTTGCGACCAATTCAGTTTTTGTTTGCGCCGTAGCGACGGTTGAGCGGTCCTGAGCAAATACAGATGTTCCAGCCAAGAACACTGTTGTAAGCACTGCAAAGATTGTTTTCATAATATCAGTTTTTTCTTCAGACGTAAATTTACTAGTAATCGTTGTTCCAACATAAAAGTTGGTCGCACTAAACTACAATTTTTTTGCCATATTTGTTGTCATGGCGAAACTTTTACCTTTTTTCATGGAAGGGATCATTGAAGCGGGATGTGATGAGGCTGGTCGAGGTTGTTTGGCTGGTCCTGTAGTTGCAGCGGCCGTAATTCTTCCACCAGATTTTTTTAGCAGTGTTCTGAACGACTCCAAACAGCTAAGTGAAAAGATACGTTTACAGTTGAGGGAGGAGATAGAACGCGAGGCCTTGGCTTATTCGCTTGCTTTTGTGGATGCACCGACCATTGACCAAATCAACATTCTTCAGTCTAGTTTCTTGGCCATGCACAAAGCCTTGGATGGCCTTTCTATTCTGCCTCAACATCTATTGATCGACGGAAATCGATTCAAACCCTACAAGGATATTCCAGCAAGCTGCATCATTAAAGGGGATGGAAAATACCTAAACATCGCCGCAGCATCCATTTTAGCTAAAACGTACCGCGACGATTACATGTTAAAGTTGCATGAGGAATTTCCAATGTACGATTGGAGTTCAAATAAGGGGTATCCTACTAAAAAACATCGATTGGCCATTGTTGAACATGGAACAACACCGTATCACCGCATGAGTTTTACCTTGCTGTCGGCACAACAACTTGAGCTCTTCGCGTAAACATTTCAATGTTCATTTCTATTGACTTGCATGTTCACGGATGCGCATCAATGCCGTATTTTTGGGTAAATTAATCCCACTATGTTTGCACGGTATCTTCTCATTGTTCTTGGCTTAATCAGTGTGCTTTGGATTGGATATGTAGCACTCGAAATTGTTGAGACAACAGACTCACTTTCACCAAGTGCGGTTTTTGGACAAGAAGACAAACGCTTGTTGATTATCAATCGAACCCATGAAATAAATCCAACTTTCATTGGCTTCACCCCAACGTCACAAGTGGAAAAAGTCATTTATCCATTGATGCTTCAGTTGAATAATCAATATACCGTCTATTTGAGCGATAAGCGCAGTCACTTCATGATTGAAAAAAAACACGGTTGGTCTTCAGCAGAAGTTAAAAGTCTCTGTAAAAAAGCGGGATTCGCCCTGACAGGGAATGGCTTAAGATCATTTAAAATCAAGGGATTCAATCTTCGATACCTTCGTGACTACCTGTATTTTTCAAGTGAAGATCTAAGCACAACAGCTGTTCAAGGGTGGACACCTTTTGACCGAAAGTCAAGTGCAGCCTTGGTCTCATTTGAAGCTACGGGTGTTGAGGTATCGGATGTCTATGTGCGTGCAGGCGGAATCGTTCAATTTAAAATGAAGAATGAAGACAATTTGGTAGGTAAACAGGTAGATGATGCCGAGGTTTTTCTTCCTGCCATTCCGTCTGGCATTAATTCATACCATTTCTATGAAAAGGAATACCGCAAGGCTTTGGATGTTGACTATGCCAAAGGGCCTTTGTCTCAATGGTCGTCAACGGGATACATCGAAGTGGCATTCAAAGGAAAAACAGCATTGATTTCCGATTATATCGATGGACAAGA
>JBILBT010000152.1:0-7457 GCA_044353545.1 Crocinitomicaceae bacterium
CCTGCAAGGTAATGTGTGTATCTTCGACGGTATCGTGCAACAAGGCACAGGCAATTGCCGTAGCTCCAAGCCCCATTTCTTCGGCACAAATACGCGCTACAGCAATGGGATGATAAATATAGGGTTCTCCTGATTTTCGGCGCACATCGCGATGGGCATCAACGGCCACATCAAAGGCCTTTCGAATCAGTTGTGTATCTTCCCTCGAACGGTTTTTAGTGGCACGAAGCAAACCCTTGAAGGCATTGAGAATTTCTTTGCGTTCTTTTTCTAAATCAATTTCAGAGGGCACTTGCGGGTGATTCTGCATATCTCGTTATTTCGCTGGTAGCACCTTGGTGCTTAACTCTCCAAAACCAATGCGAATTCCATTTTTTTCACAGTGACCACGCATAATTACGGTGTCGCCATCTTGAATGAATTTCCGCTCAGAACCATCCGAAAGTTTCAATGGTTTCGTGCCTTTCCAAGCCAATTCGAGCATGGATCCGTAAGAATCTTCAGTAGGTCCAGAGATTGTTCCTGATCCCATTAAATCACCGCATCGAATATTGCATCCATTCACTGTATGGTGCGCCAATTGTTGCGCTATATTCCAATACATGTATTTAAAATTCGAGCGACTGATTGTTGTTTCCATTGAGCCCTCCGGCTGTATACCAATTTCCAAAGCTATATCGTACGATTTTTGTCCTTCACATTTCAAGTAATCCAATACTTCAGGCTCTTGTGCTGGGGAATCTGTTTTAAAAGGCTGCAAGGCATCTAGGGTTACAATCCAGGCTGAAATAGACGAAGCAAAATTCTTTGCCAAAAAGGGTCCAAGTGGCACATATTCCCAAGTTTGAATGTCACGTGCCGACCAGTCATTGAAAAGGACCATTCCAAAAATATAGTCTTCCGCCTCTTCCGTGCTGATGGAGTCACCCAATGCTTTTCCTTCATAGGTAATGAATCCTGTTTCCAACTCAAAATCAAGATTTCTACAAGGCGAAAAGATTGGATTTGCTTGGGGATCCGGTTTAATTTGACCTTTTGGACGGTGAATGGCCTCACCAGTTAGAATGACAGAACTCGCACGACCGTGATAGCCGACAGGTATCCACAGCCAATTTGGCAAGAGCGCATTGGCAGGATCTCTGAACATCATTCCAACATTAGTCGCATGCTCACGGCTCGAATAAAAATCCGTGTAATCGCCAATTTGAACAGGCATGCACATGGTAACTTGTTCTACTGGAATAAGCACTTGTGCCACATGATGTTCGTTGTGTTTTAAGTCATCATTGGCCGTACTCAAAAGTTTCGAAATACGGTTGCGCACATCGCGCGTCACATTTTTTCCTTTCCGCATGAATCCATTCAAAAAGGAGGCATCAAAGTCAGTCAATTCAACAGCAATGTTCTCAAAATAACCGAGTACAAACATTGATTTCAGGTCCAACACATGATCTCCGATGCGTACACCTACGCGCTGGGATAAATCTTCAGTTTTGATGATTCCAAAAGGTAAATTCTGGATTGGAAAATCAGATCCTTGAGGAACATTCACCCAGGACTTCAATGTTGGATCATTTGATGCTATTGCTCCCATGACTGTTATATATTTTTATAAAAAGTGTGACTTATACATTGAAACGGAAGTGCATGACATCGCCATCTTCCACGATGTATTCTTTGCCCTCCACCTTAAATTTTCCTGCATCTTTCACCGCAGATTCAGAGCCCAAAGTGACAAAATCATTGTATTTCATGACTTCAGCACGGATAAATCCTTTTTCAAAGTCTGTGTGAATCACACCTGCCGCTTGAGGTGCAGTCATCCCTTTTGTGATGGTCCACGCTCTTACCTCCTTCACCCCTGCTGTGAAATAGGTTTGTAATTTTAACAAGTGGTAAGCTGAGCGAATCAATCGATTCACGCCTGGCTCTTCTAAATTCAACTCATCCAAAAACATTTGACGTTCCTCATAGGTTTCAAGTTCCGTAATGTCGGACTCGATTTTTGCTCCAATGATCAACACTTCCGCATTTTCATTTTTCACCGCTTCTCTTACCTTGTCCACGTAGGCATTGCCTGTTTTTACAGATGCTTCATCCACGTTACACAAATACAAAACAGGTTTTGTGGTAATCAATTGGAATTTATTCGCTATTTCCAGCTCCTTTTCATCAAAATCAATCGTTCTCACGGATTTCCCTTGTTCCAAAGCTTCTTTAATGCGGGTTGCCACATCGTTTTCCTTCATTAATTCTTTGTCTCCCGATTTCAACATCCGCGCAATTGATGCGATGCGTTTTTCAATCGTTTCCAAATCCTTCAACTGAAGTTCGATGTCAATAATTTCTTTGTCAGAAACAGGATCTACGCGTCCATCAACATGGATAATGTTCCCGTCATCAAAGCAGCGCAAGACATGGATAATGGCGTCTGTTTCGCGGATATTCGCCAAGAACTGATTCCCAAGGCCTTCACCTTTGGATGCACCTTTCACAAGACCGGCGATATCCACAATTTCCATTGTTGTTGGCACCACACGTTCTGGTTTAACAAGCCCCTCAAGAGTTTCGAGGCGTGTATCGGGAACTGAGATTGTTCCGATATTGGGTTCAATCGTACAGAATGGAAAATTCGCCGATTGCGCTTTCGCATTCGACAGGCAGTTAAACAGCGTGGATTTACCGACATTCGGAAGTCCTACGATCCCACATTTTAATGACATTTGCTACTTTTTTACGCAAAGATAATCATTCAATCGATGTACAGCCCACCGCCTTGGTTACTCATTTTCTTGTATCTTCGCTAAAGTAAACTCAACGTTATTTTATGTCTGTCTTCTTCGTCTTTTTACTCGGCATGTTCACCTTTGGTGGAATTCTTGCCTTAATCGGTCTCTTTTCCCCTAAACAAATCCGCATTGACGTAGAAAAAGAAATTGCAGCTGATGCTGATCAAATCTTTGTTCAAATCGCAGATTTTGAAAATTTTGTCACCTGGAACCCTTGGTCGTTGAAAGATCCAAACATTCGCAATGAATTTGAAGGAGAAAAAATGAGTTACGGATCAACCTACCGCTGGAAAGGAAATCGTCAAGTGGGCAATGGCTCAATGGAAATCATTCATCTTGAGGCCAACGAACGTGTAGAAATGGAACTGCGTTTTGGACCAGGGCGACCTGCAAAAGCGACATTTCAATTGAACAAGAAAGAAAATGGCACACAAGTCATTTGGTCCCTCGAATCCAATCTCGGATCGAATCCCTTTACGCGGGTTGTTGGAAGAATGATGGGGAAAATCATTCACAAAGATTTCACACTTGGGCTCGAGCGTTTGTCTGCTAAACTAACTGTCCAATGAGATCTTTCATCCACCTCATTGCGTTCGTATCTGCATTCAGTTACGGGCAAAATTCCGACTCTACATTTCTGCGAAGCATCTACGATCAGGCATTGAGCAATGGCCGTGCGTATGAAGACTTAAGGAGTTTGTGCAAAGACGTTGGACCCAGATTATCAGGTTCTTCTGAAGCAGAAATGGCTGTCTATTGGAGTAAATTGCGCATGGAATCGTATGGATTTGACCAGGTTTATCTACAAGAAATTAAAGTTCCACATTGGGAACGAGGCAATAAAGAATCTGGGTGGATCAAGCAAGCAAATGGACAGCTGATTAAAGTAAATATCCTCGCATTGGGCGGATCGATTGGCACTGATGGAATCTTGGATGGAGAGCTCATCGAATTCAAGCACATCGATGAGTTAAAGAAAGCCAAGCGCTCGAAAGTTGAAGGCAAGATCGTCTTTCTCAACCAAGCCATGGATGAGCAACAAATCAGCACCTTCAAAGCCTACGGCGGTTGTTACGCCATTCGTGGGAATGGTGCTGTGGAAGCGTCGAAACTAGGCGCAATTGCTGTTGTTATTCGTTCTCTAGCTATGCCTGTTGACGATCATCCACACACAGGTTCAATGCATTACGAAGACAGCATTCCACGCATACCTGCCGCAGCAATGTCCACCTCAGACGCCGAGTATCTCTCGGAATTATTAAAAAAAGGGAAATGCCGCCTGGTGATGGAAATGGACTGTCGTAATTTCCCTGATGCTGTGTCATACAACGTGATTGCAGAGCTTGAAGGAGAGCATCCCAACGAAATCATCACTTTTGGTGGACACCTTGATTCTTGGGATACGGGAGAAGGTGCTCACGACGATGGTGCAGGAGTCATTCATTGCTTGGAAGCACTCCGCATTTTGAAAGTTCTTGGTTACAAACCGAAACATACCTTGCGACTCGTCTTTTTCATGAATGAAGAAAATGGCAACATGGGAGGAAAGACCTATGCCGAATGGACTCACGACCGAGGCGAACATCAAATTGCAGCCCTAGAAAGCGACCGCGGTGGATTTTCACCTCGAGGTTTCGACTGCGATGGAGCTGAGAAATACGTGACGATGATGCGCAGTTTTCAAGCACTGTTCACGCCCTATGACTTACATGCTTTCAATAAGGGGTATGGTGGTGTTGATATTGGACCGCTAAAAACGACATTCAAAGACATTCCATTATTTGGTTTCGTTCCAGACTCCCAGCGCTACTTTGATTTCCACCATGCCCCGAGCGATGTGTTTGAGAATGTGAACAAAAGAGAACTTGAATTGGGTTGTGCAGCTATCGCTTCAATGATTTATTTGCTAGATAAAAATTTATGACACGCGCAAAATGAACAATGCGTGTTCATAAATTGAAAAACCCTAGTCCCAAGCCTCTTCAATTTTCGGTACATTTGCAAAAGAATTTCGGTTTTCCGAGAAATTACAATGACTATGGTTCAGGACATCTTTGAAAAAATCAAAAACAATCGCGGCCCAATTGGGATGCACGCAAAAGAATCTCATGGATATTTTACATTTCCAAAATTAGAGGGAGATATAGGCCCACACATGATTTTTCGTGGTAAAACACGTTTAAATTGGAGTTTGAACAACTATTTAGGATTGGCAAATCATCCTGAAGTGCGCAAAGCTGATGCTGATTCTGCGGCACAATTTGGATTCGCTGCGCCTATGGGAGCTCGAATGATGAGTGGAAACACCAATTACCACGAACAACTCGAGGCTGAATTGTCTGCTTTCGTTGACAAGGAAGATACCATCTTATGTAATTTCGGCTATCAAGCGATCCTTTCCGCCATCGATTGTTTGGTGGACCGTCGCGATGTGATTGTTTATGACGCCGAATCACATGCTTGTATCCTTGATGGAGTTCGTCTCCATATGGGAAAACGCTATGTATTCAAACACAACGACATCGAAGATTGCGAAAAGCAATTGGAACGTGCTACAAAACTTGCAGATGAGCAAGGTGGTGGTGTTTTGGTGATTACTGAGGGGGTTTTCGGCATGCGCGGTGATCAAGGAATCATCAAGGAAATCGTTGATTTAAAAAATAAATTCAATTTCCGACTTCTTGTTGACGATGCCCATGGCATTGGAACCTTGGGTTCAAAAGGTGGAGGTGCTGGTCAAGAACAAGGTTGTCAGGATGGCATTGATGTGTACTTCGGGACCTTCGCTAAATCATTCGCACTGATTGGAGGCTTCATCTCCAGTGACGAGCAAGTCGTTGAATACCTGCGCTACAATATGCGTTCTCAAATCTTCGCGAAAGCATTGCCACTACCATTGGTTGTTGGTGCTTTGAAGCGTTTAGAATTGATGCGCACTCAGCCTGAGTTGAAAGATAAATTGTGGGAAATCACTAACGCCCTTCAAAAAGGTTTGAAAGAAGCTGGATTTGAAATCGGACCAACAAACTCTTGTGTGACTCCGGTTTACATGAGCGGATCTATTCCTGAATCAACGAATCTAATCTTTGACTTGCGCGAAAATTACAATGTTTTCTGTTCAATGGTGGTTTACCCCGTTGTTCCAAAAGGCATGATTATTCTTCGCTTGATCCCAACAGCAGTGCATACTTTGGAAGACGTAAATTACACGATTGAATGCTTCTCTAAAATTGTAGGGAAATTGAAAGCTGGTGAGTACATGTCAGACAAGATTGCTTCTGTCTAATCAACATAAAAAGAACATGAAAGCCGGCCTAGTCCGGCTTTTTTTGAATAAAAAAGTACCCTTTGAAAAGTGCGAACGAACATATCGATGACCTCATTTCCTGTATTCATTTAGAGGAAAAAGCACAAAAAGAACAGTTCGATGCGCTGGGTAGTACCAGCTTAAAAGAATTGCGTCATGCGGGTTTGGCGCTGCATCCATTGCGCATTAAACGCCGATCCTATGGATTTGCAGACTATCCTGAGTTTAACTTTGCCTTACCCTATCCTAACGATTCAAGCAACTTCAGGGATGGTGCGCAAATCGAAGTGTTTTTTCCAGGTGAGGAGTCAATCAAAGCTATTCTTCTTGGATTTGATGGCCGATCTGGCGATGTTCGACTGCTGACCAATGATTTTCCTGATTGGATTGATGACGGAGCTGCATTACGTCTGGCACCGGATGCGCACACGACCGAAGTAATGCTTCGTTCTATGGACAAAGTGCGACAGACACCCCATTTAAATGCCTTATTCACAACAATTCATAGTCCTTCATCAGAAAAGAATACCCGGAAAAGTGGAAGCACTGATCTTAGTTGGTACAATTCTCGACTCAATAAAAGTCAACAAGAAGCCGTAAGTAGTGTCTTTGATGACAATGACTTATTGATTGTCCATGGTCCTCCAGGAACGGGTAAAACAACAACCTTGGTGGAGGCCGTTCAACAACTCGTTGCCGAGGGGAAACGCGTGCTCGTCTGCGCACCAGGGAATGCCGCAGTTGATCATTTCGCAAAGAATTTATTGGGTAAAGTGAAACGTATGGTTCGGATTGGAAACAATGCCCGTATTGACGAGTCATTATTTCCTTATACCATCGAAGGCATCCTGAAAGACAGTGATCAGGCCAAGGAAATCAAGAAAATGAAGATTCGCGCAGAGGAATTGCGAAAAATGGCCCATCAGTACAAACGTCATTTTGGCAAAGATGAGCGTGATCAACGAAAACTACTCATGAATGCTGTCCGTGAAATACGCACCTACATCCGAAAAAGCCGCGATCACGAAGAACGAAAAGCCATTGAAAATGCACAAGTTATACTCGGGACACCCGTTGGTATCTGGGATGCTCTTGTTCCAGACCTCAGTATGGATGTCGTGATCATAGACGAGGCGGGGCAATGTCTTGAACCCCTTGCATGGGCTGTTTTGCCGAAAGCAGAGAAACGCATATTGGCAGGTGATCATTTGCAATTGCCACCAACGGTACTCTCCGAAGAAGCGCAGAAGAAAGGATTCAATCGCTCCATTTTAGAGACCGCTTTTTCTTCTGTACCTTCCGTTTTTTTGCTAGACACACAGTACCGCATGCGCAAGTCTATTGCAGGATTTTCATCAAAA
>JBILBT010000153.1:0-7449 GCA_044353545.1 Crocinitomicaceae bacterium
TTCTTGTTGCGCAATTGATCCAAAGGCAAGCGCTAGGGTAAGCATTGTGGTATTGAAAATTGTTTTCATCTTCTGCCTTGAATGATTAATAAATAATACTGATTGGTCCATGGTATTCTGTTCCCTTATTGTCGTTGAGATTGATGTTGTAGAAATATGTCCCAATAGGTAATTTTTCTCCTTTAAGTGTTCCGTCCCACGGCTGCGAATAACCAATGGATTTAAATACAACACTTCCCCAGCGATTGAAGATGGTCACCTCACATTCTGGATATACCTTTTCAAGGTAATTGATCACAAATAGATCGTTCAAGCCATCAAAATTTGGTGTGATCATCGTTGGGAATATAGGATTGAACCCCTCACACAGCGAAGCAGCAACAATCAATGTGTCAGATACTGTGGCGCAAATGGGATGTTCAAGAATGTAAACCAAGACATCGTTGCCAATGAGCCAATCGTTTACAGATGGGTTGCTAGTGAATTGTCCGTCAATTGCTCCTCCTCCTTGAATGAAGTACCAAGATGCTGTTTGCTGATCGACAGGAAGGGTTGCGCTCAGGTTCAAAAGACCATTCTCGATACAAACGGAAGTATCCGCTTGGGCAATGATTGGGTTTGTTAGGGCAAAAACACGCAAGGTATCAGAATTACTCGGACAGGCTCCACTGGTGATTGTCCAAATAAAATCGTTCCAGCCATTGGACAATGAGCTTGCAGATGTCGATGCGCTCAAAGGATCAGAAATGACTCCTCCTAAATTGGTGGACCACAGACCAGTGCCATAAAGCGGAACATTTGAAAGAAGGACCACTGAGTCATCGGCACAGGTGTAAATGGTGTCTTGTGTACTTGCAGGCAGTGGAACAGGTGAAGCAATGAGCACAAGTGTATCGGCAGTAACTCCGCAGCTTGGTGAAGTAATCGTCCATGCGATGTAACTCGTCCCATAGGCCAAATTATTCACGCCCGTAGAATTTGCAAACTGATTGTTGAATGCAGCTTGACCACTAATTAATGACCATTCGCCCACACCAGATGCAGCCGCCTCCGCATTGACAACCACGCTGGTTAAACCACAAATTGAAATCGTATCGTCAAGGATTACAGCGGGGGAAGGAAATTCGAGGACTTGTACCTGGAAACTACATGTTGTTGCATTGCCACTGACATCTGTCACTGTGTATTCCTGACTCGTGATTCCTATTGGAAAAGTACTTCCAGCTGTTAAACCGCTTACATCAGTTTGTGCCAAGGTAGCCACGCAATTGTCGTTGAAACTAGGCGCAGCATAATTGACTAATGGGTCACAGGTCACAATGTCGTTGGGACATGTTATTGTCGGTAAAACAATCTCATTTATGGTAACATTGAATGAACACTGCGCAATATTCCCTCCGGCATCCATCACTTCGAGTTGTATGTTAGTCACACCTGTCTGAACAACTGTTCCTTGTATTGGTGTTTGTGTGATGCTGTAGTTTTGGCAGTTGTCTAGCACTAAAGCCGTTGATCCATAAAATGGCAAAGTGTAATTGCAATTCACCCCATTGTTCACTGCTTGAGGATTTGGACAAGTGATCTGTGGGGCAACATTATCAATTGGTGTAAGCAGTGTCACACAAGATGTTGAATTTCCTTGTTGATCGATCAATGTAATAAGGGCCGCGGTAAGTCCAATTTCTGTGGCCCCGACAGGTGGGTTTTGAGTAACGGTTAAATTGGATGATGCTGTGCAGTTGTCGCTTCCAACAATCACTGTTGCGAGATTCGGAACGAGATAAGCACATGAGTTGTCGATGACCACATCAACACTTGTCGGACATTGAGTAATTACAGGATTGATGGTGTCGATGATGCTTGCGGTAAATGTGCATGTCCCAATATTTCCGGACGCATCTGTTGTGCTGATGGTGATCGTTGTATTCGCAGATATCGTTGTTCCTTGAGGTGGGGTTTGTGTTAAAGTCAATTGGGTTGATGCAGTGCAATTGTCTGATGCCGTTGCGAGCCCAAGATAGTTGCCTAGAACTCCACTACATGCGGTATTGATAGTGACATTTTGCCCTGATGGGCAAGTGATTACAGGTGCAGAAAGATCTGTTACAGTGAGCTGGTAAGCACAAGATGCGGTGAGTCCAACGGCATCCGTGATGGTATACGCAATGGTATGCGCTCCCAATGGCAAGGCTGTTCCTGGTGCTGGTGATTGAACAAGAATCAATGATGCAGCCAAAGTGCAGTTGTCAGCAATCAAAGCAGGTGTTCCCGCAGAAAGAACGTGTGTGCAGCCTGCATTCGTATTCACTGTGGCATTGCTCGGACAAGTTATTGTAGGTGCCGTTTGATCGCTAGGTGTTATGGAAAAGCTGCACGAGCCATCATTGCCTGCAGCATCTACAGCTGTTATGGTAACAACTTGTACAGCACCAAATGGTGTCCCCGCTTGGGGAACTTGTGTATAGGTCACATTGTTTCCGAAAAAACAATTTTCTGTTGTGGTCACCAACGGTATGTAATTCTCAAGTGCACTGTTGCATCCAAAAACGAACGGCACCGATTGATTCGGAGGACAAACTAAACTTGGGGAAATGCTGTCAATCATGGGTTGGTTGAACGAACAAGTGGATGAGTTTCCTGAAGGATCAGTGATGCTGAGGGTTACCAGCTGATTGGCCGATGCCAATGTTCCACCAATAGGCGTTTGGCTAAAGGTCATAAGAGACGAAGACGTTGTGCAGTTGTCGCTCCAAACAACAGAAGTGGTGTAATCGGGAACAGCCCCTTGACAACTTGTGTTTAAATAAACCGTGGTTGGTGTAGGGCAGGTAATTGACGGATTTTGAGCGTCAAATCCGGTCACATATAGGTTGTCAATAGCAGGAGGGAATCCCGTAATTGTCGCGTTGTTGTAGGTGAAGCGAAATCCTAATTTGAATATTGTTCCAGGAAGGGTAATGGGTAGATTAACGAATTGGAAATTCCAACCATTCGAAGAAGCCAATGCTCCGCCTATTGCTGTCCATGATGTTCCCCCATTCGTGCTGTAAACCAATTCAAGGTAATCTTGAGCAAGGGCACCATCAATTTTATAATCGAATTGCACGTTGATGGTTGTTACGCAGCTTGCGTCAATTGTAGTTGAGGCGATGGCAATGCCAGAAGCTAAAAGGGCGTTATCATAAGCATACTGCTCAGTTCCTGTAGCTCCACATCCTGCAACTGTTCCTCCCTTGGAAATGTACAAGGCATTCGTTCCTATTGTGCTTGGGCCATTGCCAGCACAGGTATTTCGAATCCATGCGTTCGGAGCAAGGTCTCCGGAAAAGGCCCAATCGGAAATTGATGACTCAAATGTATTGGAATAGATGGAGGCTTGACTGGAGACGGTCAAACAAGCCATAGTCAAAATGGAAAGCAGATAGTATTTACGCATGAGTAAACAACATTTTTAGTAAAGAATGGTAAAGATAACTCAAGGAAAGGGTTTCTGTTCAGTTCAAAACACTAGCTTTTCAACAATTTATTTTTAGTCAATTTCAAGGAATCAACATTCGCCTGACCAATAACTTTTTAATGACCATGTTTTTGAATCTATTAGTGCATGTATTTTCGCAAAAAAAGAAAAAATGAAGACGATTGGAATTATCTGTGGTGGGTTTTCTTCGGAGTGGGAGATTTCCATGAAAAGTGCGCTTACCATTCAGGACAATTTCCCTGCTGAATACAGAGTTTTTCGGATTTTATTGAACCATCAAGGATGGTTTGCCTTGCACAATGAGGAACGTATTCCATTGGACTTAAACACCATGACTTTTCAGCTGAATGGTGCCGTAAAGCTGGATGCGGCCATCGTTTTTATTCATGGAGACCCAGGTGAAAATGGAAAGGTGCAGGCCTTTCTGGACATGATGAACATTCCTTGCATCAATTCGGGACCACTCGCTTCTGCACTTTCATTTGATAAATGGTATTGCAATCAATTCTTGCATAATTTCGGATTTAAGATTGCAAAATCTGAATTGTTGACAGAGTTAAACCGGTTGACTCCAGAAGAATTGGTTCAATCGCTCGGATTGCCGATGTTTATAAAACCAGCAGATTCCGGTTCGAGTTACGGGATTTCGAAGGCGAAAACACTTCAAGAGATTGAGCCATCACTTGAAAAGGCATTCGCCGAAGGTCGAACCGTTGTCGTTGAGTCTTTTTTAGATGGGACAGAGGTAACCTGTGGGGTTTATCGTCGGGCTGATGGTGTTTATGCACTGCCGCTCACTGAGATTGCTTCAGAAAATGAATTCTTCGATTACGAGGCCAAATACTTAGGAAAATCTAAGGAAATAACACCAGCAAGAGTTTCTGATGCAGTGCGCATGGAGGTACAAAAACAAGCCAAAAGAATTTATGATTTACTGCAATTGAAGTCGGTGGCGCGCATTGATTTTATGGTGGTAAATGATGTGCCTCATGTTATAGAAGTGAATACAACTCCAGGTTTTTCATCAGCGAGCATCGTTCCGCAAATGATTCAATGTGACGGAAACACAATCACCGAGTTCTGGCGTGAAATCATGTCGATTGAATTGCCTTAATAAACAGCTAGAGCGTTTAGGATTTGTTCAATCTTCGCTGTCGCTTGACTGCTACTTCCATTGAAATTGTTGATGGTGATGGCAAAGGCAATTTTCTTTCCCGATTTTGAGTTGATATAACCAGAGTATGATTTTATTCTGTTCATTGAGCCACTTTTCGCCAGTACTCTTCCTTCTCCGGCTTGACCATTGCACAAACCAGTTAAGGTGCCCGATTTTCCTGCCACGGGCAATGTGCTCAAGTAGAGCGCGTAATTCTTTGAGCTGTTCATGGCTTTCAATAGCGTACAGAAATGTGTCGCGCTGATGCCATTTGATCGCGACAAGCCACTCCCATCTTTCAAGAAGAGCCCTGTAAATGAAACTTTTGTGCTCCAGTATTTCTCCAACTGTTTCAAACCTTCCTCTGTACTTCCTTTTCCACTTAATTTATAGCCTACAAGGCAAAGTAATCCTTCTGCAAAAAGGTTAATGCTCTTCATGTTTGTGAGTGTGGCAATTTCCTTTACGCGTTGACCTTTGTGGGTAAAGGCAAGTGAAAATCCACTGCCATATTTTGTGCTTTGGATCAGGTCATCTCTTCGAACTCCTTTATATCCTTTTGAGATTTTTATACCCGAACTTTCCAATGCTGTAGCCAATTCATATGCAAGTTGAATTTCTGGGTCAGGAACACTTCCTTTTACTTCAAATGCGGATCTTCCGGACGGAAGTGTTCCAGTAGCGAAGCGGTCCATAGAGTAGGGGGCGCCAAAAATGTAGGATTGGTCATCATCAATAGCGGCAGATTTAACATAGTTGTGGAAGGTCATACCGGGCACAGTGGGTGACATAGAAATAATTTCAGTAGGGCTTCCAGCCACACCAGTTTTGAACGAGAAACGAATCGCATTGTCAAAAACACAAATACCAGAAGGGCCTGCACCATAATAATTCCCCATGTCATTCCAACTCCAACCATCGGGAATTCCACCATAGCCAAATTCAGATCCATCAGCAATGATGCTGCCCGAAATGCTTTTAATCCCCATTTTTTTTAAGGTGTCAACCCATGCTGTGAGAAAGTCGCGTTCATGCCCGTTTTCGTGAAAAAATCGACTGCCCAAGGTCATGTCTCCACCTCCTCGAATCCAGATATTCCCATCCAATCTTCCTTCTTTAGAAAGTGAGCCCTCGAGATAAATGCGTGTTTCTGGACGGTAATCTGCCCCAAGAACTTCAATGGCCGTTGCCGTAGAAAACAGTTTTGCTGTTGAGGCAGTTGGAATAGACATGTTCGAATTGTTTGCGCCAATTTCACCCCCTGTGGCAAGGTCAATGGCACAAAAGGAAAAGCTTGCCCCCACCATATCTTGGCTTTTGGCGACTTGATTTACGATGAGTTGAACTGTATTTTGACCAAAGCCGAGATGGCAATGAAAAGTCAGCAATAAAAGCAGGAATTTTTGTAATTTTGCAGGCATTCGTTTTTGAAGCTAAATTCAACATTTGGGAGCAATATATGGATGATTTGGAAATTAATTTTCAACATATGACGAAGGATAAAATACATTCATCATAAATATAAAGTTTCGCGCTTTAATGGAAGTAAAAGAAAAGATTCGAGTATTGCGCATTATCAATCGCTTCAATATTGGCGGACCAACCTATAATGCAGTATTTTTGTCGCGTTACCTATCGGATGATTTTGAAACGCTTCTAGTTGGAGGATTACCCGAAGATGGAGAGTCAGATTCTTTGCACATTGCTGCTGAATACAATGTTGAGCCTTTGCTTATTCACGAAATGAAGCGAGAACCATCCTTAAGCAGCGATCGTCAGGCTTACAAGCGAATTCAACAAATCATTAAAGAATTTCAGCCTCACATTGTGCATACACATGCTGCAAAAGCTGGTGCTTTGGGACGTAGAGCGGCAAAAAAAATGAAGGTGCCCATAATCGTGCATACCTTTCATGGACACGTATTTCATTCCTATTTTGGAAAGTTAAAAACTGCAGTTTTCAAGCAGATTGAGCGTTCGTTGGCAAAGAATTCAACAGGAATTGTTGCAATCTCTGACATTCAAAAACAAGAACTTTCTGGTGTTCACCGCATTTGTTCACCCGATAAAATTTCGGTCATCAATCTGGGTTTCGACTTGGAGAAGTTTCATCAAAACCGCGAGGAAAAACGACAGCTTACCCGCAAGGAATTTGCGATTTCAGACGATGAGGTGGCGGTAGCAATCATCGGGAGACTTGCTCCAGTGAAGAATCACAGTATGTTTTTGGATGTTGTTGAGCATGTGTCGAAGCGAACATCAAAAAAAGTTCGATTTTTTATCGTTGGTGATGGGGCAGAGCGCATGCTTATTGAACAACGTATTTCGTCCATGCAATTGCCTAACAATGTTCGCGTTGAAATGACTTCTTGGATTAAGGACATCAGTGCATTTAATCCAGGAATGGACATCATCTGTCTGACATCTTTAAATGAGGGTACACCAGTAAGTTTGATAGAAGCTCAAGCCTCTGGAGTTGCAGTTGTTTCAACAGATGTTGGAGGAGTTCGCGATATCCTTTTAGAAGGAGAAACAGGTTTCGTAACACCTCTAAACGCTGTTGAGATGTTTACTGATAAGTTAGTTGAACTGGTAGAAGATGAAAAAAAACGCGAAAAAATGTCACAAAATGGATGGAACTTCGTAGAAGGCAAATTCAGTTATAAAACATTGGTAGCCAACATGGAAAATTATTACAGGGAATTACTAAATTCAGCGAAATGATGAGGCATTCAATCCTATATGTTGTGTCAGCACTTGTGATGATTACGAGTTCATGCGGAGTAAACAGCAATTTGATGTTTAAATCTCCACA
>JBILBT010000155.1:0-7440 GCA_044353545.1 Crocinitomicaceae bacterium
GAACAAATACTTCAAGATAGGCCATCAAACTTTTTGAATCAATTGTCTCATGGGGAAAGGCAAATAATTGAAGATCATCCGTGATGGCAATACCCGACCTTTTCAATCCAAAATCTATAGCTATTGCTTTTCCCATTCTTCAAAGATACACGCAATTTTAAATTCACTTCAATGTTTATATTTGTAAAAAAAATAAAGCCATGAGAGCCATCATCGAAGCTGCTTGGGACGACCGAAGCTTATTGCATCAATCAGAAACCGTTGCCGCCATTGAAGCGGTCATTCAAGATTTAGACAAAGGATTGCTGCGCGTTGCAGAACCAAACGGAGAAGGTGGATGGACGGTAAATGAATGGCTTAAAAAAGCTGTTGTTTTGTATTTTCCGATTCGAAAAATGCAGACTTTTGAGGTTGGACCCTTTGAGTATTTTGATAAACTGGCATTGAAAAAAAACTATAAAGAACTTGGTGTTCGAGTTGTACCAAATGCTCTAGCCCGCTATGGCGCATACATCGCTCCGGGTGTTATACTCATGCCTTCATTCGTTAATATTGGGGCCTACGTTGACAGTGGGACAATGGTAGATACATGGGCAACAGTTGGTTCATGCGCTCAGATTGGAAAAAATGTTCACCTCTCTGGAGGAGTTGGAATCGGCGGCGTTTTGGAACCCTTGCAGGCCTCCCCTGTGATTATCGAAGATGATGCATTCATTGGTTCGCGCTGTATCGTAGTTGAAGGTGTTCACGTCGGAAAGCAAGCCGTCCTCGGAGCAAATGTCGTTTTAACGAAATCCACAAAAATTATAGATGTTAGCGGTCCTGAACCCATTGAACATCGAGGATTTGTCCCTGAACGAAGTGTGGTGATTCCAGGTAGCTATACAAAAACCTTTCCTGCAGGGAATTTCCAAGTGCCTTGTGCACTGATCATTGGAAAACGCAAAGAATCAACCGACATGAAGACTTCGTTGAATGACGCGCTGCGCGATAACAATGTCGCTGTGTAAGGAATTAAAATTAGTTACGAGTTACTAATCATTGTTGTCCGACTAAAACCACCTTTATGTTTTATTTAAACAGCACAGTATACTTTTGGTCATTTTGAATTATGTTCAGGTTTTGTTCGCTCACCTCCGCTGCGGAAAAGCCACTGGGGTCTGTCGGTGTATTTAGGATTTACTCTTAAGTCCGCTGGGGCGGAATATCAAAAGCAAATTTTAGTGAACTTGTCTGGTATTGACACCTGCGTTATAGCTTAGGAAGCATGTATAAACCACCCCTTGCCCCTCCACGAGGGGATTTTTATTTTTTTCTTGCTGAGTGTCAACTCACCAAACATTCATGATTCGTAATCATTGTTGTTTTACTAAATCCACCTTCATGTAATATCCAATCGGGTTAACTTAGATTAACTGACCCCATCGGGGTCGAATGTTTGTAACCATAAGCCCTAGCCCACCCTGATTTTACCGGGGTGCAATCGCTGACTCGAATCCAAGAATTTCAAGCAATCAAAAACTCGTAACTAATAACTCGTAACTCCAATTTCGTCCATTGTCTTTCAAACTTCGAAGCTCAAAGAGCGAAGAAGTTGTCCTTCGAAGCTCAAAGAGCGAAGAAGTTGTCCTTCAGCGAAGCGGTCCTTTATCGGAGCATAGAACATGGAGCAAAGATTTTAAGCATTTTACAAGCTCGAAGTCCTTTGTCCTTCAGCGCAGCGGTCCATTGTCTCTTGTCTTCGCCCAAAAAAAATAACTTTTTTAAAAATTTAACACTCTGTTTTAAACGCTTGTTTAAAATTGCTGCTTAACTTTGCGCCCAAATTGACAAAATTGAAAGCAGATTCGAACACAGAGGATAAAATCAAAGAGGCGGCGAAACAAGTTTTCATTGCCAAGGGTTTTTCGGGCTGTACATCGCGAGAAATCGCGAAGGCGGCAGGCATGAATGTGGCCTTGGTGAATTACTATTTCCGTTCTAAAAGCGCCTTGTTCAAAATCATTTTTGAAGCGGCAATGGGCGATTTCTTGCTTTCCATGCTCGAAGTATTCAACACCTCCTTACCTCTAGAGGAAAAATTGCGCAACTATCTCGACCGAGAATATCAGTTTTTGACCAAATATCCAGAGATTCCAAGTTTTATTATCAACGAAATGGGCAGAAAGGATGGGGGCAATATTGACAATACCGCGATATTCAAATGCATCGAACAAACAGGAATCTTTGAAGAATGCAAAATTGAACAACAGTCAGGTCGAATGCGAAAAATTGACATTGCGAGTATCACGCTTTTGATGATGTCGAATTGCCAATTCCCTTTCATGGGCGCTGCAGTCATCAAGCAAGTGCATGGTATCAGCGACGAACAATACGAAAAACAACTTGTTCAACATAAACAAATAGTCACAGACATGCTCATCGGATATTTATTTCCAGGGAGCACATCAACTCAAATCACACAAAAATGAAACGACTAATTGCCGGAATCGCATTGATTTCAGCACTACCAGTGAGTGCACAAACACTGGACTTGGAGACCTGTCTACGCATGGCAGATACCGCCAATCTAACATTGCGCAATGCACGTCTTGACATCGCCATTACAGAAAAAAACCGCGACGCATACCTTGCCGCGAGATTGCCTCAAATCTCCTTCATTGGAGATTACACGTACAATGCGATTATTCCGGGTCAGGTAGTTCCAGCAGAATTTTTTGGTGGACCTCCAGGATCATTTTCTACAGTACAATTTGGGGTGCCTTTCGTATTGGGCAACAAAGTGCAACTCACACAAATTCTATTCAACACACAGCTGAATTATGGATTGGCGGCACTTCGCGTAAACAATCAAATTGTGGATATTCAATTGCGCTTGACAGAACAAGAGGTGCGTCACCAAATAGCAAGTACATTTTTCAATCTTCAGGCAGTGAATCGACAACTTACCTATGTATCCGGTAATATCACCAACATGGATAAGTTGATTCGCAACATGCAAGCGATGGTTGCCCAACAAATAATGCTTCAAACGGATGTTGATAAGTTAACGATCAACCGTTTGAGTCTTCAAAACACAGAGCAAACATTGAACGCGACGAAAGCACAATTGGAAGGATTACTTCGCATTTTAATTGGAATGAATGGAGATACCCCTGTAAACCTCGCTCCTGACGCACTTGTAGAAAAATCGATACTTGTGGAACTTGGTGAAACCAGTTATCCTGAACTCGAACTCATCAAAACACAACAAATGATGAACAATGAGGAGCGCAAAGGAAACAACATGTCCTACCTGCCAAACCTTTCTTTTTATGGCACCTACAACTACAGTGTCAATATGAAGCCACAGGACAATTACCGTGTAGGGATCGAAGGTGCATTTTTAGGGCTTCGATTGGACTGGAAGTTATTTGACGGGCTTGAAAAAGTGCACAAACAAACTGCCAATAAATTGAACGCGGAAAAATTGAACAATCAATTGGCGCTTACTCAACTTCAATTGGAATTGCGCACATCAAATGCCCTAAAGCAAATTGATATTCAATCGAATTCCTTGAAAATTGCACAAGAGCAACTCAAACTTGCCGAGAACATTTACAATCAGGCTTCTGCAAAATTTGAACAAGGTGTAGCCAGTTCAAATGATCTCATCATTGCAGACAACGCCCTTCAACAAGCCCAAACCACTGTGGTCGCATCGTACATTCAATTGCGCCAGGCAGAACTAGAATACCTTAAATCAATCGGAAGCATTAAATAAAAATAAGAAAAGCAACTACATACATCATGAACAAAAGAATCATCACCATCGCAATCGTAGCAGTTCTCCTCGTTGGACTTACCATCATGAAATTGCTTTCAAACAAAGCGGCAGCAGAAAAGAAAATTTACATTCACGACTCGGAAGCGGCCGTGCTTGTTGATGCCGCTACTCCACAGATGCATACCTTCGAAAGTGCCTTTACCTATTTGGGGATTTTCGAACCAATCCGTCAAAACACCATTGGTTCAGATGCCCAAGGAAAAATCGTACGACTTTCGGTGGACGAAGGAGATGCCGTTTCACAGGGACAAATTTTAGCCAAAGTCGACGACGAAATGTTGCAATTGCAACTTGAAAACGCCGAAATCTCTTTGGAAGGTCAAGAAAATGACAACAAACGCTACAGCAACTTATCCAAAGAAAATGCAGTACCTGAGATGCAGGTAGAAAAGACGCGTCTTGGCTTGCGTTCAGCAGAAGTACAGAAAAAACAACTGCAAAAACAATTGAGAAGCACGAGCATCAGTGCCCCATTTTCCGGTGTCATTACCAAGAAAATGGTCGACTTAGGTTCTGTTATCGGCGGGGGTTCACCACTTTTTGAAATCACGGACATTTCTTCATTGAAGTTAACTGTAAGTGTTCCAGAACGCGACATCTTGAAATTCAAATTGGGCCAAACTGTATCTGTTCGCGCAGATATTTACAGTGGTCGTTCTTTCGACGGAAAAGTCGTCAACATTGGCGTTCAAGCGGACAAGACACACAACTTCAAGATTCAAATCACAGTAAAAAATGCAAGCCGAGAGTTATTGGCAGGAATGTATGGTTCAGTGAATCTTCAAAACACATCCAGTGTTCGCGCCTTGGCGATTCCACGGAAAGCTTTGGTGGGTTCATCTAAAAATCCGCAAGTGTATGTACTTCGAAATGGAAAAGCCATCCTTACAGCCTTCAATGCAGGGACATCAGATGGCGAGTTCATTGAAGTAATCAGTGGCATTACAAAATCGGACCGCATCGTGGTGAAAGGTCAGGTCAACTTACAGAATAAATCAAACGTTAAAACAATAAAATAGGACTGACATGACGCTTACGGAATTATCAATCAAACGTCCGTCCTTCATTATCGTGATTTTCACGATTCTTGTTGGAGGTGGATTATTGTGCTACAATCAGTTGAGTGTCGAGTTACTGCCCGACTTCTCTCCTCCCATCATCACAGTAACTACAACCTATCCTGGTGCATCGCCGGCAACGGTTGAAAGTCAAGTATCTAAACCCCTCGAGGATGCCTTGAGTGGGTTGGAAAGTATATCAGAGGTTACATCATTCTCCTTGGACAATGCCTCCATTCTTTTGCTTGAATTTAAGGCCTCGGCGGATATTGACAAAGTGCTTGAAGATGCGCAACGCAAAGTAAACAACATTCGAAACAATCTTCCTGAGGGTGCACAAACACCTGTACTTTCGAAGATTGAACCTAATGCTTCTCCAGTGCTTCAAGTGAGTGCTGTCAGTAAAAACTTAAACGATCGGGACTTCATGGAATTGATGGACGATCAAATCATTCCGCAGATCAAACAAATCAAAGGGGTTGGGGACGTTCAAGTGATTGGTGGTGAAAAGCGGGAATTTCGTGTAAATGTAGACACGGAAAAAATGCGCTTGTACGGCCTGTCCTTGGGTGCTATCAATCAGGCAATCCGCGCGGCAAATGCTGAATTTCCAACAGGAAAAGTGAAAGATGAATCGGAACAAGTGACCGTTCGTTTTTCAGGGAAATTCCAAAAAGTGGATGATCTGAAAAATTTGATTTTGGCAAACAACGGAACATCTAGCATTCGATTGAGTGATGTAGCTAGTGTCACCGATGCCTCGAAAGATCAGATCACGATCAGCCGTTTGAACGGTGTAAATGGGGTTGGATTGCGCATAAAAAAGCAAAGTGATGCGAATGCCGTTGACATGTCTAAAGCCACAAAGGATCGTTTCAAAGAAATTGAGAAAAAGTATAAAAAGGAAGGAATTACCTTCACAGTAGCCACAGACACCTCTATTCCAACGCTTGATTCAGTAAATGCTGTAATCCACGATTTGGAGCTTGCGGTTTTGCTAGTAGCAGCGGTTATGCTTCTTTTCTTGCATAGTCTGCGAAATGCCTTCATTGTACTGATTTCGATTCCGGCATCTTTGATTTCGACGTTCATTGCGATGTATCTCCTTGGTTATACGCTCAACTTGATGACACTATTGGCCATGTCTTTGGTTATTGGAATCCTCGTAGATGACTCGATTGTGGTCTTGGAAAATATCTATCGCCACCTTCAAATGGGTAAAAAGCGGCGTCAAGCAGCACTCGATGGTAGAAACGAAATTGGATTTACTGCCTTGGCAATTACCCTCGTGGATGTCGTGGTTTTCTCTCCAGTAGTTTTCATTGAAGGAACCATTTCGGATATCTTGCACCAGTTCTCCATCGTCGTGGTGGTGTCGACCTTGATGTCGCTCTTCGTATGTTTTACATTAACACCATGGTTGGCTTCGCGTTTTGCCAAAGAGGTCGAACTGAATCCGAAAAAACCGTTTCAAGCCTTCTTACTTTGGTTTGAACGGAGAATCACCATTTTTACAAATCAATATGTGAAGTTGGTGGGATGGTCTTTGCGTCACAAGCTCATTATGGCGCTCGTCATTTTTGGAATTTTCGTAGCAAGTATGGCCACCATGGGACTTGGAATCGTTGGACAGGAGTTCGTTGCACAAGGCGATCAAGGAAAGTTCATGATCAAATTGAAATACGATAAAAGCACAACATTTGAAGAAAACAATGCCACTACCTTAGAAATTGAGCAAATGATCCTCGCTCAAAAAGATGTTGTGGACATTGTGTTTGCCAATGTTGGTGGACCAAGTTCTGGTATGGGGGCAGCATCTTTTGGTTCAGAAAATCGTTCTGAGCTTACCGTAAAAATGAAGCCGGGCATGCAAAAAACATATCCCACCATTCGCTATATGAACGAAATTCGTATGCGCATCGAGGATAAACACCCTGGGATTGAGGTGAAGGCCTTAAATATCGGGATGGTGGAATCGGAAGAAGCACCTATTGAACTTTTCCTTTCGTCAGATGATTCTGAACTTTTATTGAGTGAAGCACGCCGTTTAAAGGCTGCCATTCTAGAAATTGATGGAGCAAAGGATCCTACCATTTCTACGGATGATGTAACACCTGAAATTCGCATCGACCTCGATCGAGAGAAAATGGGACAAATGGGACTACCCATTGCTGTGGTAGGAATGCAACTTCAAAGTGCATTGACAGGCAATGATGATGCGCAATTCGATGAAAAAGGTCAGGAATACGACATTCGCGTGATGACCGATAAATTTGACCGGAAAAACGTGGAAGACATTCGAAAGATGACCTTCACCACAAACGATGGAAAACAAGTGGCTTTGAGTCAATTCGCCAGCATCAGCGTTGAAAACGGAAATGGGTCCTTGGAACGCAAAAACAGAATTTCAAATACAACCATTCGTTGTTATGTTCTTGGTACAGCATCTGGGAACGTTTCCGCTGCCATTGAAAAATACCTGGAAAAAGAGCCTTTGGACAAAAACATTCGCATGCTATGGGGAGGTGAGATCAAACGCCAAAAAGAATCCATGGG
>JBILBT010000154.1:0-7440 GCA_044353545.1 Crocinitomicaceae bacterium
AGGGACTTTACATCTTGATTGAGCGCATCAAGCGCGATAACAACCGAGTAGACGTGGCGCGCTTAGACGTGGATGATTTAGCTGGAGACTCACTTACTGGTGGCTACATCGTGAAAGTGGATAAGCTCACTGGCGAGGTCGGTTATTCCTGGCCTTCGAATTACAATTCAGAAGTGATTTTTCAATTCCACGATCCTGAATACGATGAGATGAATGTGATTCAGTCGTCGTACATGGAAAACTTCGTTGGCATCTTTGAGGACCGCATTCAGGGCCCCAACCTCGACGATCCTGTTCAAGGATGGCAAGGGGTGCTTGAACCAACATCTTTCTACGATTTCTTTATCCTCCAAGAACTAGGACGAACCGTGGATGGCTACCGATCAAGCTCCTTCATGCACAAACACCGCAACGATGGCGCATGGAATGGTCGTATGGTTGCCGGTCCGATGTGGGATTTTAACCTCTCCTACGGAAACGCAGACTACTGCGGTGCCAACACAACAACAGGATGGCAATATGACTTCGACTTGGTGTGCAATTTCACCACAGCCATTCCTTTTTGGTGGAAAAGGCTCCTAGATTCACAAGCCTACCGCAATGGCTTACGCTGCCGCTGGGAGACACTTCGTCAAGGTCCACTGCATACCGACAGCGTGAATTACTTCATTGATTCCGTTGCCACCATGTTGACTGGTGCACGACTGCGCAATTTTCAGAAATGGCCGATCATTGGAGTGTATGTCAATTGGAACGGATTTGTTGGAAACACCTACCAAGAGGACGTGAATTTCCTCAAGACCTACATTCAACAGCGCTCTCAATGGCTCGATGCAAACATTCCAGGCATCTGTGATCTAGGAGTTGAGGAACAAGCATTCGTTCCTGAGTACCATAAAATTTGGCCAAATCCAGCTACAGACGAAGCCTACCTCGGATTCACCTTGTTCTCCCCAGGGGATGTCCAACTCGTGTTTACCGACCTTCAGGGACGTCTAGTACATCACGAAAACATCGGACAACAATCTCAAGGTGAACATGCGCAAGCGCTAGATCTAAGAAATCTAAGCAGCGGAACGTACATTTACACCTTAAGCAGTTCGGGAGCATTGATTGGTTCGGGTAAATTCATCGTTCGGTGATGCAGCGATTCTTTCGTAGTGTCGGTTTTGCGCTGAATGGACTTTTGGAGTTAATCCGGCACGAACGCAACTTTCAAATTCATATTGTGGCATTCATTGGTGTCCTTGCCCTAGGATTGTTTTTCGGGATTTCCTCGATGGAATGGGTGGTGATCTTTCTGATTTCAGCACTTGTCATGGGACTTGAGGCCATGAACACAGCCATTGAAAATCTTTGTGATTTGTATTCCACTGAAGCGAACGAGCGCATCAAGAAAATCAAGGATCTCGCTGCGGGTGCGGTGTTGATTGCTGCACTTTTTGCGCTTTGCATCGCGGTGGTGTTGTTTTTGCCATATGTGAAGATGCTATTGTGATTTGACGCATATATGCTGTGATCCCTATTTCGTTGGTTCGACCCCGATGGGGTCGTGTTAAAAATTATACCATCAGTGCTACAGATATTTGACCCCGATGGGGTCTGCATTCAAATAGACCCTTCGAAGATATCTAGCTTAAACGCGAAATGAAAGGATTTAGGTTACATCGCTCTCACGCTTCGCTCCTAGCCCTGAGTCTATCGAAGGGTCAACCTGTCTTACGACCCCATCGGGGTCATACATTTGTAACATATGCGAAAAGTATGATCACACGACCCCATCGGGGTCGAACAAATCTTTGCTAAATAAGGATAAATACCCCAAAATTTGAGCTGATTCCACCTCCTTTTTCAATGAACTGATTACCTTTAGGCCATGAAGTTCCGCTTGCTCCTTTTTTTTCTATTGAGTATCAGTCCCTTATTCTCGCAGGACTTTTTCACCCAGCAGCTCGACCGTTATTTTCCAAACCGCAAAAGCAAGCAAATTGAACGTTTGCAGTTCACTCGCGATAGTTTGCAGCGCATCAATGACAGTTTGTACGGATCAGTGAAAGTCGCTGCCGAGCGCATTGCTGGCATGAAGCAAGAGATATTGGACTTGAAAGAAGAGGTATTCAATGAAAAAAACAATGCCAAGAGTGCTCACACCGATTTGTTTACCGAAAACCAGCGACTCAAAGATTCCATCAATCTAATCGGATGGCCAGTTGTCATCTGTACGGAAGAATCCGTGTTGAAAAAAGGCGCTAAGGATCCTGTGATTGTAAATACCTGTCAGTGGCGGGGCATACAAATCATCGAAAAAGGCACCCCAGACTACCAAGGACGCTACGTGTGGACGAGTGAGCTGTTTAAAAAGGTTGGTGACTCCTTGGTAAAAATAACCACCACAGATCTTTTCAAACCGGAAAAGATGGTAGAATTGGAGAAGCTGATCAACGAGCGCTTGTCGGAGGACTTCACGGCATTAAAGGCCACCGATCCAGAATGTTTCACTCGCCGCAAGAATTACCCTGGCTTCAAGTTGAAAGACATGCGTTTGGCTTTCAGCGAGAACTCCGAGATCACGTTCGAGGTGAGCTACAACCTGACCGATGCCTGCTTTGCCTTGAACAAGGCATCGACGACCTTTCGTTTGAAGGAATTGAAAGTGTTTTTGGTGGAGTGAGGGTGTCGGATTAAATAAAACGAACAATACTACTGCAGACCTTTCAGTTCTTGGGCAACAATTTCCTGTAACATTTTTTTATCCTCATCAGATAAGCGATTCCAGGTAGTCATTCCTTTTTCATTAGGTTTACCATTCAATCGAAAAGACACGAATGAAATTTTATTTAATCGAATAAATTCTTGAGCAGTTTCAAAAGGCACGAATTGCTCTGGATTAATGGAGAGAAATTCTTGCTCTAAAGGAGCTACATCTCGGTCATACTCAATCAAGCGATAAACCTCGTATTTTTTAGGGTTTTCAGAAAAATTAAATCGGTGCTTCAATTGAGATGAATCTGAATAAAATTCTTCAGTTACAACTAGGGCATACCCTTTTTGAGCATCGTTGAAAATTGTTTTAAATTGCTCTTTATATAACAGGACATCTATCTTCCTTTGCACTTTGTTTTCCTTCGACTGAATCCTGAATTTTCTATCTTCTAATCGAAAATACACTTTTTCAACGGATTTATTTTCAAAATTTGGCTCACAATCGTAGGCATCTTCTTCTATTTGATCACCAGAAATGATAGTTCCGTCATCACTCAAAAACATCATTGGTTTGTCAGATGCAATTTTAGCCAAATCGGGTTCTTTGAGTGAAAAGTTTAAAAGAAAATTGGTTTCTGACTGCATTGTATCATTCTCCACTGCATCGGATAAAAATTCAGCTTTAGAAATTTTCTTTGCTGATCTTTTATCCCAAGGTTTATTCACATTCCACAAGCTAATATTCCCCCCAACTTCCGTAATAACCATTGCCGAATAAAGCGGAGAAACAAGTTGTTTTCCCTTAGAATTGAACATTTTTTGTGTTTGCACAAAATTGAGCACATAAAAATCATTCAACTTGAGCATTTCCACTTCTTGTCCAATTTTCCATGTGGTCGTTTGATTTTTTTCTTTTATTTCTATTTGGTCGGAACCAATAAAATAACCGCCATCCTCAAGGCATTTTCTTTCACCTACGGAATCATACATACAATTCCAAGTTCCCCTGAGATTTTCAGGGATTTCAGCTAGTTTTTCACCTCCTGCTGGTTGAGGAGAAGTAAAATAATAGGTGGTGCATGATTGTAGTAGACTTAACAATAGCCCAAATATGACGATAGATTTCATGTATTCTAGTTTTGTATATATAGAACGAAGAATGAAATTAATGTTTTGAAACACAATCCACTAATTTACAACGAATAAAATAATTAGATCCTTCTCTTTCTTAAGAACTATATTTCTAACTTCATCGCTCAAATTAAAACCTAAGTGATGAGAATACTCTTATTTTTAGCAGTTGCGTTGAGCATTTCCAGCTGCAGCGGCTGGTCAAAGGGCGGCGAAAATGCCTATATGGACAGTTGCAAACAAGCGGGAAGCATTGATTGTGATTGTGCCATGAAACTCACGAAGAAAAAATACCCCAACGAAAGTGATTTCAACAAAAAGGGTGGAGACGATTTGGCCTTGGCGCTTGAGATTGCAGAGAAGTGTTATCAGGGAAATTAGTCAAGCTCCAATGATAAATTTTGAAACAAGATTCTTTTTCAGAAGGCTATACCTCGCTGTCGTCTTCTTTTTCATTGGGAATACTCTATTTTCTCAATCCAAAAAGGATCAAATTGATCTTCTCATTTCTCAACGTGACAGCCTGTTGAATCTCACTTTGCTTCAAGACAAGCAATTAAATCTATTGAATCAAATCGATCAAGAAAGGTCAGCTTTGGTTAAAAACCTCGAAATAGAATCCAATGACCTTTCCAATCTAGTGGATTTAAAAAATAAGGAGATCAATGAACTGCAGTTGCAGCAAAACTGTCTTACTGCATCAAATTACCGAACAGTTGAGACCATTAGTGGTATGGAACCTGCACTCATTGAAACATGCCAGTGGAACGGATTCATGATCACCCTTGAGAAAGAAGGAGATCAAGAAACTTATCCAAACCGCCTCTACGGTTTTGAATACGAATTTGAAAATGTCAGTACAAATGTTCCAATGGGAGTACTATTTAATGAAAATCGTTCGGCACTTGAACAACGTCTAAATGAATTGGTAAAGGCAGAACTAATTAAGAACGAGATTCTTCCGTCTGAAATAATCCACTATTATTTCCCAATAAAAGACCATGACTCAGGCGATGGTGCCATCATGTTTTTCATCGACCACAATGTTGCTACCTTTTACTTTTGGCAGTTTATGTATGGGCTGGATGGCAGGCTGGAAATCAAAATGCCACTTCACGAAATAAATGAATACCTGATTGATGTGAAGCAATTGAGTTTGGAAGACAAACGCAAACGTTGTTCACACTTCGAAATACCTATTTTAATTGAAGTAAGCCTTAAAGGGGTTGAACTTGGAGACGCTAGCTATTATGTCGAATTTGTTGACCCAAATACTTTAGAAAGCTTTAATTTCTCCTTTTCAAATTGGTTATTTGAAGAGCAGGATATTTATGCTTTTTGCGAAAAATATTGGGTAAACGGAAAAGTAATTGAAAAGGAATTTATGCTAGAATTGACGTGGGCCAAGGTCTCTAAATATGAATACCGAGGTTTTGATGAAGGCAATGTTGATACAGGTGAGGTGATAGACGCTTGGTCCTTAGTTTCTATTTACCCGGGATGGACCGATAAAACGGTGAAAAATTAGACCGTATGTCAAAATCTGGTCTTGCAGGTATTTGTATTCTTCATCTCAAAACAACGCTTATCTTTATTCCATTATTCACTATTAAACTACGATTATGTTGTACGGATTATTGGCCATGGGATTTGGCTTGATTGCGATTTTTTTCGGAAAGAAAATGAAAAAGTTTGCTGAAGACCAACAAGCGAAACAAGCTGAATTGAAACGTCAGAAAGAAGAAAGTAAAAAGGAACAAGAAGGATAATCAAACAAAAACGCCCGGTGATGATCATCGGGCGTTTTTGTTTTGTTTCTTTTGGCTCTCTTAGAACTTAAAAAACCAAGAACATTGTGGAATAGGGAAGGATCTCATTGTCCGTTTGTTTGTTGTGGTATTTTTCTCTGAAAAAATCACACCGGCAAGTGCAAATTGAAATGCCGACTTTGGTCCACTTTGAAAACGCATCCCAGGCATCAAAAACCCTAAAGTATTGCGAACAACACTAGACGTCGTAGTCCACACGCTCTCATAACCATTTGTTATTGGGTTGTAGATATAGTCATACGTGGTAGTTTTTTTCGTCCTTTCTCCGCCAAAAAACACCATAGAATCGAAAAATAAGCTTGCCTTATTGCCAATTTTTTTAATTCCCGCAATGGAAAAGACGGGGGCAGTATTCAGTATTGACGAACTCGAATTTGCAAGATTTATGTAAGAATAGCCCAATGAAATCGTCATATTCTGCTTTTCATCACCAAAAGTTGCCATTCCCCAATGCAATCCTCCAAAACTTCTGAAGTTATTTAAGTAGCCAGAGGTGCCGAGGAGGGTCCCAATTCCGAAGTTCACTTTCGGATTTTTAGAAGGAATAGAGTACTTTCCTGCTAGAATAAAAGGTGAGGCAATCCAAGTCGTCATTACACCTATGGACAAACGATCACTTACTGAAAAATGAACCTCAGGTCCGTAAAGGTGAATCATGACATAATCTTCCCCTTTTTTCAGTGGACGCGCATTTGTCGTAAAATAATAACGGGTGTTAAATGGTGAATTCACAAAAAAATCCCCATCGACAAGTTCTCCAACCTCTGCTTTATAGGGCCGAATACTTTTTACATCTTGTTTTAGGATAAAAATTTTACCAATGTCTTTTGACAAAAATAAAATCTCTCGACCATCGTCGCTGATGATCTCTCCAATTCGAATTTCACCATTTTGCATGGTAAGTATTTTGGTTGAGTCTGTTACTCCTTCTATTTGCGAAAAGGCATTCGCTGAGAACAATAAAATGAGTGCTATGCTTAGTATAAATTTCATCATAAATAAGATTTAATTGCGTCAAACGTAAACTATTTAAACAAGCTATGATAATTGATTTGCACAGGAGTAAAAATGGGAGTTGCGAATTTCGCAATAGATAAAAAAAGAAATCAATAAGAGCGAGAAGCAGTATCGATTTATCGGGAGAGAATGAAGAAAAACAAAAACTAGGTTGACGCTCTCATTCTCATTCTCGTTTTGTTTTGTTTTGTTTTGTTTTCGTGGGAAAAAGGTCTGAAATATCGAACTTTTGTTCTGATTTAAAGGGCGTTAAATACTGGGATTTAAAACCAGAAAATCCTAGAAAAGAGCGAGAAGGAGTCCTGAAGTATCGAACTTTTTGAGGGAGGATTTTAATAGAATTATTGAATGTGAGTTTACATTAAGTAATCCCAGATTAGAGCGAGAAGGAGAGTGAGAGTGAGAGTGAAGAAAAACAGAGTGGAGTTTCAGCGCTCTCGCTATTTATCCCGACTCTTCGGGACTTCACTTTTAGCCCTGAGTTCATCGAAGGGTCGCTCTGTTTTAGTGGGCCAAATGTCTGAAATATCGAATTTTTATTCTGATTCGAAGGGCGTTTGAGAGTGAAAAGATTCCCCTTTTATAAATCAAAAAGAGAGAAGCAGAAAGAGAATGAAGAAAAAAAAAACGAGAATGATGCTCTCATTCTCGTTTTGTTTTAGTGGTGATGGACGGAATCGAACCGCCGACACAAGGATTTTCAGTCCTTTGCTCTACCGACTGAGCTACATCACCTAACCGTTTTGTGGGGGCAAAGATA
>JBILBT010000156.1:0-7353 GCA_044353545.1 Crocinitomicaceae bacterium
AATTGTTGATTCCATGTTCACCATGATTCATGAAACATTGCCGAATGCCTCTGTGCTAATTACCCTTCCATCAGAAAATTACCGTTTGAAAGGGGGAGTAGCATCGGTCAATCAACGCATTCTGATTATTTCGGGGATCTTACGTGAGCAGAGCATGAAACATGGATTTGCACTGTGGGATCTTTATGAAGCGATGGGTGGAGAAGGTTGCATGCTCGAATGGAAAAAGGCAGGTTTAGTGAATGATGATCACGTGCATTACTTGCGTAAAGGATATAATCTCCAAGGTGAACTGCTTTTTGAAGCGCTGAACCATTGGATGAATGCCCGTGAGTAGTTTTTTTTCTCCATTGCGTTTTTCAATGTGCAATAAAGCCTTTACTTTGCAAAGTGAATCGATGAATCTAATTCGAAGGATATGATGAAAGGACCGAAAATACTGCGTATTGGTCAGGCGGAAGAAAATGATGTGCGTTTCTTGGATTCGGATATAGGTGCTGCTCATGCCGAGATTTTCATTGATAACATTGGCAATGTATTTCTGACAGATTTGGGTTCTCGTTCCCATACCTTTGTGAATGGCCACATCATTTCAGACCCTGTCATTCTTCAGGCAGGGGATAAGGTGCGATTCGGGTCATCCGCTACCTATGACTGGGAATATCATATTCTTGGAAGACGTACTGAAATACCTGCTGAACCAAAAAAGAAAGAAAATCCGATATCAAACTCTTCTGCAAAAACAAGTTCTGCATCCACTTCCGCAGGGTTTGTAAAGAAAGACAACATCAACCGTGATTTATGGATCATCCTAGCCGCAATTGTTTTTTTGCTGTTTGTGTTGAACGTAATTACCGGATAGGGAATTTGATGCCTTCAGCAATTTGATGCCTTCGGCAATTCGTAATTAGTAACTCGTAATTAGTAACTCGTAACTAATAACTCGTAACTAATAACTCGTCACTCTTTAAGTTACTCATATTTCTTAAGCACAGCCTTCTTAAACTCCCCCTCTTTAAACTTCTTCTCCGCAATGCCATTGTATTCCTTGATCAGGTTACCGTTCCAGTAATACATGACTCCTGGGGTGTCTTTTGAATTTCCGAGGGTCTTCCAAAACGATAGTACATCGAGCGTTAAATAAGGGTAGTTCGCACCTGCAAATGTGAAGAAATCCGGGATCAATTCGGTTTCTTCATCCATGAATACAATATATATATCAGGGAATCCAGCGATTGATTTTTTCATTTTGGTCAGTTCCTTGGCGGTTTCTTTGCAATGGTCACATCCCGGAGCAAAAAAGCAAAGCACCTTTTTGCCTTTGTCAATATCCGGGAATAGGTTGCTGAAACCTGATTTCTTTGCTTTTGGTTCCTTAACTTCTGGAATGGAGTCTTTCAAGGCTTTTGGGTCTGTGCCTGTCGCGATGGTATCCACAACAGTAATTGAGGTATCCGCTTCATTGATTGTTCCTTGAATAACAGGGGTAATCTTCGTTTTTTGTTGTATCGGCCCAACCATAAAAATAGCAAGGATGGACGCAAGGATAAGGGTCAAAATCAAGAAAGGATTTCGTTTGTCATTGTCTTTATTGGTGATGATAAACAGGTAAATGAGCATTCCCATGGCAAGGATGTTTTTCACGAGAGCCTGAACCGGCGTCATCGGCAATAATGCACCAAAACAGCCACAATTTCCTTTATTGCCTACTGTAATGATTTCGTAGGTGAGCTGCGAAGAGAAGATAAACAACATGAGAAAGGAAAGCGGCAAGACCAAGCGTTTGAAATAATGGGGCAGAAGCAGCCCAAAACCAAGTGCCAACTCACAGCCAATTAAGATCCGCGAAAAATACTGCGCTACTGTTTCATCGAAGCCCATCGGAATCAATTGTTTTGCCTCGAAAGTTCCAAGAGCTAATGGAGCACTTGGATATAGTTTTGCAATCGCTGACAAAAAGAACATGCCCGCAAGTAGGATACGAAGACCCAATGTCAGGGTTCTTTGAAGTTGTTCATTGTTCGCCATAATACAGTGTTTCTAAATCGTGAAGTGTGAAATTACAAAAATCTGCCGCTTTAAAATCATGGCTTTGAGTCAATTTTGTTATGTAGATGTTAAAAATGAAAGAGGGCTGTCCCGAATGAAACAGCCCTCGATATTTAGGTATAATGCTTAGTGTGTATGATTAAATCTTGAACTTTCGTTAATTGTTCGCTTGTTGTTTTTCTTTTAAAATTCCGCGAATGGAGAAAAGCAAGAGAATAGTTGCGATGCTCAGAACAGATGCAAAACTTAAAATTCCAAGCTCATAATAATGTTGACGATTGAGTTCTTTTTCAAACTGCTCTTCAGCCAATAGCTCTTCGGCAAGCCTCACCTTGCGCGAATACAAACGATGGTATTTGTAGAAGATGCCTACAGCAGATTTATCGGTGTATTTGAATTCGGATGAGCTGAAGAAATCATTGCATGCCGCTTTGATGTCAGCATCACTTAAGCTGCTCTCCAAAATCTTCTCGCTGATCTTATGTTTAAACGCTGCTGTTTTAAGGATTCCTTTCCCCTTGATTTTGTTTAAGGATTCGTTGATTGTTTCAATTCGTGATCCCGTGATTGAATCATTTCGGAAATAATCTACATAGCGACTAAATTGATTGAGATCATCTTTTTCATTGTACAATTCTTTAAATCGCGGTTTATGTCCTTCGATTTTTTCAAAAATGGAAACAATGGCCTTGATGTTTGATAAATTCAAATGACCATTGTAGATGAGCGTGTTTCTATGATAGGACTGCAAGAAATTCGTTCCTTGGTCTCGACTTGTGTAGCTGTTCAATTCAATCAACATGCGAAGCACTTTGATGCGTTGGCAGAATTGTGAGGAGTCAATTCCCTTGTATTCAAAAATATCGTCAAGAATATTAGGAATAGCTTGAGGATTTCTCCGGTATTCCATCTCTGTATATTCAATTTGCTGTGGATAGGTGAAATCCCAATAGGGGTCATAGACTTCTTCCCAACGGTAGCGATCCACTTCCACGGAATCTCCTAATTTTTTCCATTCCGAGTTGGACATGGCACGTTTTAAGCTGTCCAGCACTTTTTGGTAATCTGCTTTTGCACACGCATCCACATTGTTGCTTTCATCAAAGTCCGTATCGATTTCGTTTTTATCGAATTCCATTTTGGATATCTTAACCTCCTCACGACTTGAGGGTACGGCATTCCAGATGTAAAGAGAGATGGCATACACAAGCATTCCAATGGCGATTATCGAGATGATTTGCCAACTTCTTTTTCCAAATCGAAAAAGTATTTTTTCTTCAATAAAATTTAATAAGCCACGCAGTTTATTCATAATGCTTAGGTTTTGTTTCAACGAAATTAATAAATTTTTGAAGGAATAAAATTGGATTTATCTTCTATTCGAGAACCAATTAAGGCATGTAAACTGTTGAACCTCGGAACAGCACATCATTTTTAACATTGGTCAACGTTGATCCATTGATTTCAATGCCACAAAGCCATTGTTGAGTTATTCCGGGTATTGGATCGACCATGATAAATCGCAAGTGATCCACATCAAAGGAGGGCGCGTTGAATTCAAATTTCGCAAACAATCCAATTTCATAATGCACCAACACCATGCGTTGATGGCCTTCTTTAAGAGGTACATCCTCGTTTTTTAGTGAGGTTGAATATTTTGGAAAAAGGCTTTCTTCACCGAGAAGATCAATGGATTTGAACTTATCTATAAACTTTGACTTGTGCTTTATTTCGATGCGGTTGTCTCTTGACAATGAAAAAGCACGCTTTTCTCCAGTTTCACTCAGGTGCTGCCAGTGTAAAATACCGAATGACATGAGAAAGTCGGTATCGAAGAGGAGTGTTTCCCATTTTTCCTCACGTTTTTTACGTGCCTCATCCATTTCCAAGAAAACGGTTTGTGGAAGGTCACAATTCCAATAGCGAATGCCGATGCCAAAAAGATTAACGAAATACATGATTTTCAGTCCGTGAAAGCACTAAGTTAGTGATTCGTTTTTTGGTACATGACATTTTCACAAAATTAGAATGCAATGCATGGAATGCGGATGCCAGGTCGCCTTTAAAAGCTACGCACGCTTTTGAAAACCAATGAAATTTCCTGATTTTGATGAAAGAACAAGCTCTTCAATGCAGTAATTTTTAAGCGTCTCGAAATCTGCATCTACTCCTTCAATAACAGACTTAATTTCACATTTACGAACGATATTGTCTATTTGTCCACCCGTGAGATCAAAGTTGTCGGCTAAATAGCTTGCTTCTTCCTTAGACAGCTCAGCGATTTTATCCATCCAAATAGCTGTCCGTGCTGCCAATTCTGGTTTTTCGAACTTGATTTTGAACAAGAATCTTCGGTCGAATGCCTTATCCAGATTATCTGCAAGATTTGTCGTGGCAAGAAAGATCCCTTTGAAATTCTCCAATTCTTCCAAAAGAATATTCTGAATGGCATTCTCCGTTTGGGCGGTATTGCTATTCGATCCGCTTTTTCTGTTGGACAGAATGGCATCTGCCTCATTGAAGAATAGGATAGGGGTGAGGTCGCAGTTTTTGCACAATTCCTCATACTCTTTGAAGATTTTTTTAATGTTCTTCTCTGACTCACCGAACCACATCGACTTGGTTTGACTAATTTCCACCTTCATGATTTCACGTCCGCTTGACTTCGCCAATTGCAAAACCGTTTCTGTTTTGCCAGTCCCTGGAGCTCCAAATAGTAGGATGTTCAAGTTGAGCGGAAGGTTTTTGCCTTTCAATCGATCAATGAGTTCTTTGTAAGTGTTGTCCATCATCATTTCCCGAACCGTGCTAATTTGTGCTTCTTCACGTTCGCTGAAATAAAGCGTTTTTGACGCAATCATTTCAGGTTTGATGGTATTTGATTTTTTCTTTTGTTTAAAAATTACAATTTGATCCTCTTGTAAAAGATCCGAAGTTTTCTCGGTAACCTGCAGTTCCACATCATTGAAAAAGCGCGATTGGCGGTATTCCAAAAGTTCGTTGCTGATCAATTTACTCTCACCACTGTAGATGCTTTGAATGTAGCGCACGCGTTGCGAAGAGATCGGGTAAAAAGCAGTAATGGGATCGTCCATGTCCACAGCGGAAGTTCCCATGAGTGTCTTCCAAATCACGTAAATGTACAATACACGTTCCTTATCCAATAAATCCAAGTCACGAACGGTGCGAATAAAGGCATGTTTTTTTTGTGAATTCAACAACTGTTCAACCTCGTTCATCATGTCTGTGACATTCAATTCACCTTGAATGCAAGAGTTGGCCAATTCATAAATGACTTCCAACACTTCGATGGTTCCATTCATCTCTCTTTTTTCAGATTTAGGGAAAGGTGCATTGCGAATAAGCGCATCGATGATGTCGGGAGCAGCGGAAAAGTAATACTTGCGCATCACATCATCCGAACGGTGACGGTGCGTCTTCTTGAAAATCAGTCGTTTTTCATATAAAGAATCCAATGCCGGGACTAAGGGCATAAATTGGAAGGGGGTAATCTCAAAAAACCTGTACAAATCTACCATGTCGGATTTGTCGCCAAATAAGTTCAAGGTGGCGATGTTGGCAAACAAAAATGCTTCTATTTCTGAACACGACAGATACTTGGACAGCGTGTTTAATTCTTTCTTCAAACTCGGGATTAGATCTTCAGGCAAGCTGGATTCCTTTGAAGCAAAGTAAATCGTGTTGATCGCATCCAAAGGAGTGATCTTTTTTGATTTAGAAATTGGAGTTGACGGCGTGGGAACACTCACAGTTTGCTTAGGGGAAGAGATTTTTTTCTGCATGGGGTCTAATTTTCACGACAAGTACGGAGATGAACAAGGCGCATAACATTATCGAGTCATTTTTTCCTGAAATTCTTTGGGTCTTGTCCTTTTTAGGTAAACAAGAGCGAAGAGTTGTTATATTTCCATCATGTTCCCGTAGATAGGCAAGAACTACAAAACTGAGTTTATGATTTTTTAAACAGGTAAGAGGCGAAACAAAATGAATAGAAGTTAGGTGGGAGAGGTATATCCGAACCGTCCGGCAGAAAGATCAATCATTTTAAAAAACCATTACATGAAAAAAAGAATCATCATTTCAACTGGCGCTGCGCCAAAAACTCTTCGTTTGAACTTCGAAAAAGTCGTTGTCGGCACAAACCCTAAAAACAAATCAGGCTTGGCCTTTGCTTTGGCTTCGAAAGAATCCGATTTTTCAATCGAATTGTATCGACTTGTTCACTCTTTTCCTGAACTCCCGCAAAGTATCTTGGTTTACGCGCAGAATCTTTCGGGTAAAATGTATCCGATCGCAGTGATTACTTCTGACAGCGATTTACGCGCTTCTGTATTGAATCACAGTGTTTCGAATTCAGCTTGGTGTCTTGCGAAGTTGAAAGAATTCCAAAGTACGATTTTAGTGTTTCAACCTGCGAAAGTGGGTTGAAACATTCCTAGGGTGCTTTGTTTAAATGGATGAATTTTACTTTGTTTCAGAATTCGGCTACGAATGAAACAAAACGAAGAAAGGCGATGAGCTCGCCTTTCTTATCTATTCCTTAAGTTATGATCTCTTTCGCGCTTTTTCGCCCCGGAGTTCGGGATAAACTAGGTCCCATTTTGGCTGTTGATGAATCGGTTCAAACATCGCCAATACATGCACAATGGCTAAATTGAAAACTCCAACCATGAGGGATACATTCGTTATGGAAACCATGAATGAACTTTTCAATTCGGGCATCTGCCAAAGTAGAAATTTACCGACAAGTGATAAAATCAGCAAGCCTTCACTGAAACAATAGATCTTCTTCATAAAAAGAATCCATCCTTTACTTCCGGGTCTCATAGTTCGTCTTTTTTTTCAGTGACTACTTTGTTTTCATCTGCATCAAAGTTGTGGTGTCCTAGCGCCAATTCGGGGTATACCAATTCCCAATTT
This sequence comes from Crocinitomicaceae bacterium, assembly GCA_044353545.1. Taxonomy (GTDB): domain Bacteria; phylum Bacteroidota; class Bacteroidia; order Flavobacteriales_D; family Crocinitomicaceae; genus M0103. The sequence goes on from JBILBT010000156.1 coordinate 6,991, forward strand.
GGTTCTTCAGTTATAGGCGTGAAGGCCCGTAGAAATGAATGAATGGCCAAACTTAAACCACCAATGGTGAGCAGCGCAACACCTCCAGTAAAGCGATTCAAATAAAAAACGCCACCAATCAAGACCAAGGAAATGCTTCCTTGACGCAACACCTGTAGTGTTTGAATGAATTTTTTTGTTCCCATGATTACAATGATTAAAGTTACAAAGTCGTAACGTGGGATTGAAAATTATATAACAAATCAAATTCAGACGAAGGCTATTTTATTTCAGAGGTAAATTCACTTCGTGTCAAAAACTGCATTTTTTTCGGTAGTTTTTCTGCAATTTTTTCTACCTCACCATTCATGATTGAGGATGCTA
>JBILBT010000012.1:0-22943 GCA_044353545.1 Crocinitomicaceae bacterium
CCTGTCCGAACGAAAAAATGTACCTTTCGATGAAATGGATCGCTGGCTTTCTTCAGTAAAACTCTAGAACATGAAAAAGGAAGTGACGCTACACCACTTCCTTTACTACCTAAACACTATTCACTGAAAAAGACTACTTGTCTTTCGTTTATAACAAGGAACCAAAGGAAAGGTTTTGACCTTTGTTTTACATTTTTGTAAATTGATTGATGCTTTGTTGTTTAAGAAAATAAAAGTTCAGGTTTGATCAAGAACACTGAACGGGCATCAAAATCAACAAGGAGGTATCTGAAATTTTAATTTCAAATTTGAAGTCAGCAATGAATGTTCGTAGGATATTAAGGTTGAATGAATCAATTTTATTGAAAGTTGATTGCTGGAAGATCGAGTTGACATTGCTCAGTACCTCATAGTTGAATCCTTGTCCTTCTGAATGCTGAAATGTTACAATGATATTGGAGCTATCCGTTTGAGCTGTTATGTACAGTATGTTTTCGCTAGCATTCATGTCATTTGTTATAGCAATGAATTCGAACAGTTTTACCCAAAGTTGAATCAATTTGAATTTAGACGTCTTGATTTCTATAAGTTCATCAATGTTAGTCTTGAAGGACATGTTTGTAGTGGTTTGGAATTCAAAAATGCTCTTTGCTTTATCGAATGATAGATTCAAGTTGGTGAAGGTGATTTTATCTTCTGGAGTTTGAAGCTGGATTGCCCTCATTTCTTGGACAATTTTAGCCGTTTGATTTACTGAGGAGGAAATGTTTTCGTTCATCACGTGAATGATGCGCAGTTGATAAATTAACTCGATTAAAATCGTGTAATCTTTATTGTTTAGAATGAGATCAAGAAGTTCTTTATCGTCTCGACTTATTCCTGAAGTGGCAAGCAGATGTATGCTTTCTTCCGGTAAATGAATGCCGATGTTCTTCAAATAAGATTCTATACGTTCCGTTTCTCGGATCTTTTGAAAATAAGAGGTGAACATGGGCCGGTCGGAAAGTTTAAGGATAATGTAATTGACATTTGTCCAATTGATGCCTTGGTTCGGAAGTTTCAATACCTCTTGAAAGGTTTCCAACAGAATAACGGATGAATTTTTTAATACCGAAATTGGGGTGTTCAATTCGTGTGCGACGGATGAAGTCATTTCAGCAACAATAGCAGATTTATCGATCAGTTGCAATTCATCATACAAGACTTTGTTCTCATGTGTTTTCTCATTTAACTCGTCAAGTGAGTTTGTTAATTCTGTACGAGTTTTTAAATCTTTAAAACGGTATGTGTAGCGATTGTAAATAAGAAGTATACTGATGATGCCAATGGCGTAGAATGCAAAACCACCGTTACTCAGAATTTCACCAAAGGTCAGTGGGCTATTGACATAGAACAACACGGAACTGAATAAAATTGAGGTACAAAAGAAGGCGATTGAATATTTCAATTCCCAAGTAACCAACATGCCTGTGCATAGGAAGAAAGTGATAATCCCAAAGGAGTATTTTTGAAATTCCAATACATCCATGTTGCTGATGGCATAAAATGATAGAATGGAAATGCACATCACCAAGGTAAAGAGACTGGTCAATGAGGAAATGTGTAGTTTTTTAGCAGCGAAGTATAGAAAAACTGACAAGAGGAAAACACCTATTCTCATGAAGAGAATTGGCATCCAAAACTCATTTATAAAAAAGCTTTCCCAGATGGTCCAAGGCAATTGAAGGATTCCTCCAATGATTAGCGCTTGAAACTGCCCCTTCTCCAATTCATTTAAAAGCTTCTTGCGAATGGCCATATTGGAAACTAAGGAAAAAGACATGAACGCGATCAGTTTTCAGCAAAAGTAGCATTTTAAATGTATCTCTATTATTCGCTAAGCACCAATTTCAGTAACTTACCAAAATGATTATATCTATTACTAAAACATAAATAAATATCCTAAACGCTTGAATATCAAGAAAAATATGACTTTGGGCTTGTCGTAGAGAAAGTGAGAATAAAGTGTACACGAGAAAGTTTGACAATACACATAAACATGTGTATTTTGGCATTTGTCGACTGTAATGGTTGCCTTGACTTTTTGAATTGCTTTACTTTTGGATCATTATGAAAAGAATTCAAATTCGAGGTAAAAATTGTGCAAAAGGTGCTTATGTTTGTTTGTACCTATTTGCCTTCATTTTACTTTTTCGGGCGAGCATATTCGCTCAATATTACAATTTCGACGCACAGCCATTTGACGTTTCTTTTGGCTTACCCAACAATGAAATCAACGAAATTATTAAAGATGATGAAGGTTTTGTCTGGATCGCAACGGATGGGGGCTTGTCGCGGTACGATGGGTATAATTTCATCAACTTCAACAATACAACGCATCCTAAGATTTTTAAAAACAATCGTATTACACAAATCCGAAAGCACGGTTCCCTGTTATATTTACTGACTGAAGCGGATGGATTGATTGAATTGAATCCAAAGAAAATAAACTTTCGAAAGGAGTATTCGTCCAATCCGCGTGCTCTAGCTTTTTCACACGATACAACGGTCATTTTGTTTGATACAGGAAATCTTTTGTTTAAAGTGAAAAACAAGGTGGTGTTCAAACAACATTTTCATGTACACGAACAATCGAGTGTTGTCATTCATCAAGGAAAGATTTTTCTTAGTCTGAATAGTGATCAATTGTTCTTGATCAATCCAAATTTGCCAAAAAAAACCCGAGAAATATTCTTGGATTCAACGGACGAGGTTGGATCATTACTTTTGTCAAAAAAATATGGTGTTGTCTCTTGGAATGGTGATGTAGTCCGTATGTTCAAAGATAACAGCTTAGTTTATCACCCAGATTTTATCAACAAAAAGGGCATAAGTTATTTTGCAGAGGAGTCATCGGGAAAAAACATGGTCATTGATCGATATAGAACACCTGTTGTGAATTTCGATGATGTGAAGGTCACACTTAAATTAGGTTGGCAGAAAAATTTGCAATTTAAATCCATTTGTAGGGTCAATGCGTATTGTTTTCTCATCGCGACAAATCAGGGTGTTGTGCGTGTGTATCGCGCTCCTTCCTTGAGCCGTCGAGTCCTTGAAAACACGGTTCTCAATGAAGACCAAGTGCTTGTTCGTCGAAAAATTGTTGAGTACCAAAACAAACGGTTTCACTTCGGATTTCCATTTGTTTTTGAGGAGAATGAACAAATGGTTAGATATCTAACATCGAAAGTTGTTCCGACTTACGATGGAATTGTATTGAATGGTGAGTTGTTTTGTACCACCGAAGGAAATGGACTATTGAGTGTTGATCAGAATTCAGGTAAACTGACACAACACACATGCAGTGTTTTGGGAAGTCAAGAATACTTTGAGAGCATTTGTCTTGCTCCGGATGAGCAGCTTTTATTGGCGGGATTTAACAAAGTAGCCACTTATCACCCTTCTTCAAAAAAAGGAAACGCCATTTACCTCGAAAAGGAGGTGGTCATTCATATAATAGTGCCTTCGCTTGACCCAAATGTCTTTTATTTAGGCACCAATAAAGGTTTGCGAAAAGTTCGTGTAAATACAAACGGAAGTATTGAAAAAATCGAAACGAAATGTGTAGAAGCTTTTGATGTACGCGATATTTTGCTTCAACCTGATCAAAACAGAATGTGGTTGGCAACTTTAACGGGTGTTGTAGTAATTGACGCAAAAAGTTTGAAAATTGTCCGCCATTATTCAAACGAAAAGGAGGTGTCCAATCCAAAGGTGGTTAGGCTCTTGCAGGACAAAAACAAGAATATTTGGGCAGCCACCTACTCAGGGTTTACTGTATATCAAGCGAATAGCGCTAAAATCTTTTTTGTAAACAAAAACCATGGGGTAATTAACACCGAATTTAATGTCAAGTCGGGATGTGCATTGAGCAATGGAAATTTGATCTTTGGAGGACTGAATGCCTTTGAGGAGATTAATCCAAACGTCTTGAACCAATTTACTTACGCCAAGTCATTTGTGATTTCAGGTACGGAGATTATCCAAAATGATAAAGGAAAACGCTTCTCAAACCACAGCGCAGGGGATGCTATTGAATTCAATACGGGAAAAGAGTCCGTGAAAATTTATTTGGCGAATCACGATTACACCTTTGGAGTTGGATATACGTTTAAATACAGCCTCGATTCAAAAACTTGGTTTAAAGTGGAACAGAAAAATTGCATACTCCTCTCAAACTTGGCCTACGGTGACTATATCCTCAAAATTCGCATGTTCAATCCCTTTGGTCAGTTGGTGGAGGAAAAATCGATTAAAGTATTTGCTTGTGTGCCATTTTACGCAAAAAGTAGCTTTCTATGGCTGATCATTAGTTTGCTTGTCGCGATGAGTGTTTTGACCGTCCTTTATTTTATTCGTTCTATTCGTATCAAGGAGGAGACCAAATCAAAAATTGCAATGGATCTCCACGATGAATCTGGCACAATTCTAACTCGTCTATTCATCCTTGTAAACAGAGAAAAATTCGAGGATCATGAAAAAGATGTCTTGAAGTCTGGATTAAAAGAAGCGCTCTACAGCTTCCGTACTTACCTCGATTCCATTTCTAAAACAAAGTGTGCTTGGCTTGACCTGTCGGATGAGTTGAAGGAATTTGTGTCTAAATCCTGCCTAAATGCAGAGATCGAACCAAAAGTGTACATGCATGCGGATAAAGACTATCAGTTGAAAGGGGAATTGGCGCGTGACATTAAACTCTTGGTTTATGAAATTGTGACAAACAGCATTAAACATGCGAATGCGAAACAATTAACCTTAAATTGCAGTCTCAAAAAGAACCAATTTCGCATGATTGTCTCGGATTCAGGAAAATGCGACCTCGCCGAACTTGAGGTGTTCAAAGGAAACGGCATTCGCAATTTAAAAAAGCGAATTTCACGAAACAATGGGCGCTTGATGTATTACATCCCCAAAGGAGAAACAGGTTTGACAGTTGAGGTATTTTTGCCCTTGAATTAGCATGAAACAAATTATTATTCTTGACGACGACATTCACCTTGCTCACCTGATGCGTGAGAACATCAATGCTTTCGATGAGGCAAACTGTGAATATATTTTTACAAATCCCTTAGATTTTCTAAGTCATCCCATTGAAGCAGATATCTACTTGCTCGATGTGGTCATGCCTGGAATGAATGGATTGGAGGCCATTCAACGGATTTTGAAGTTGTATCCAAATGCGTCGATTGTCATGAATACCATCAAAGACGATGCAGACACCATCTTTAAGGCACTTCAGTCCGGCGCGCTTGGCTACATCGATAAGCAGAGTTTTCAAATGAATTTCAGCGAGGTGTTTGAAAGCATTGCGAATGGTGGCGCTTACATGACTCCGAAAATTGCCAGGCAGGTTGTGCGGCATTTCAGCGGCCAAAGGAGCATAAAGGTGCAGCTAACGGATCGCGAAACTGACATCGTTAATGGAATTTTGGAGGGGCTCAGTTACAAGCTCATTGCCGACAAATTCAACATCTCCATTGACACGGTGCGGATGAATATAAAAAAAGTGTACCGCAAACTTAACATCAATTCAAAATCGGAGCTTTTCAAAATAATGGGAAATATGTAAAGGTATTTCAAGCATGATATACCTCTTCTTGTTGATGAGGCAAATAACTCCGAACATAATCTGTTGTTTCAATACTTTCGTCGTACCTTAGATGTCTTCGAACTATGAAAATTCAAATTTTTACGGACGGCTCATCAAAAGGCAACCCTGGTCCAGGAGGCTATGGTATTGTGATGAAATTCAACGGGAAGGAAAAAGAGTTTTCCCAAGGGTATCGACTGACCACGAATAACCGCATGGAACTCATGGCTGTTATTGTCGCTTTGGAACAATTGAAGACCAGTCAATATCCCATCGAAATCTATTCAGATTCAAAATATGTCATTGACTCCATCACAAAAGGGTGGGTTTTTGGTTGGCAAAAGAAAGGGTTTAAAGGGAAAAAGAACCCCGATCTTTGGCAACGGTTTTTAGGGGTTTACGGCAAGTTTTCAATCACCTACCTATGGGTGAAAGGGCACAATGGCCATCCAGAAAATGAACGTTGTGATGTTTTGGCAGTGAGTGGCGCTGAATCCTCAAATCAATTGATTGATGCGTATTATGAAGCACACCAGTCCGATGGCGACTAAGGCTTAGGCAGGACGAGCGTAATCCCCAGGAATTTTAGAAAGTGCAGCCTTGATGAAGGTATAAATCAAAGGATGTGGAATTTCTCTTGTGGAAGATACTTGTGGACAAAAGGCGCAAGCCACAAAGAAATCATGGTTTTTTAAACTCAAGACCTCCGGTTCTTCAAATTGATTGTAGGCCTCTACATCGACCAAGTCATCCACCATCGAACGAATCAACTGTGGGTAAAGACTATAGCGTGACGATGTCAGCTCCATCGTGGAGTGATTTTCATACAATTGGATAAATGCCTTAGAAGCAGGGACAACTTGGATGCGCTCGAAGGTATTTCCGTCAACGAGGTTTTCAGAAATCAACTTTTCACCGTTTGGATTGAGTTGATATGTATTGATCAGAACTTCAATCAAAGAGCGTAGACCTTCACCTGTGAGAAGAACAGGAATACTCAAATTGCTCAAAGTTCGTATGATTCCGTTGAGAAAGAAAATGTTGGTGTGTGGGCCAGGGCCAATCAAGATTCCGTCAAATTGCTCAAAACCCTGTGCTTTGTAATTGATGGCCTCACTGACTTTGATCCAATAATAGTTGATGTCGATGTCGAGAAAACGCGCGGAATGATCAATCGCCAAATTCGTCGCTTGGTGCGAGTTGTAGGTGAAGTTGTAATCTCCGATGATCGCTATTTTCAGGGATTGGCTCATCACATTGGTGAATGAAAAAGCCGTCTCAATTGAAACGGCTTTAAAGTTTTTTATCGTTTGAAGAAGCCCTTCAGCTCAGCGTTTTGAAATCGAATTGAATCCAATGCCAAGGTCACAGGGTCTTGGTGATAAACGTAACAATTGAAGGTGCACACATAACGTGAATAATCACCCGTTGCATCAGTTCCTTGCTTGATGGCAGACAAGGTTACATTCTGAAAGTTAGTACTAGTTTGTTTTGATGTCCACAATAATCCGCTACCGTCTTTGTAGGTAACTTCAAAACCATTGGCTCCACCGTTTGAATAGGCAGGTGTAGTATTGTTCATGTGGAAATCGTTGAAAGTAGATAAACTTGGCTCATTAGAAAGTGCTGCATCCCACTGTAAACTTCCCAAACCAATTTTGATGGAAACAGGGTAAGTTGGAGACAACATTTCTGAATAATATACCGCACTTGAAAAGGCAGGTGCAGGTAAAATGTATTTCGCTTTTGTACCACTGCAGTAGTATCCGCTTACATTTTCCGTAAACTCTGTGCTAATCCCATTGATCAACCCTTCGAAATGGCAGTACTTGTCAACTGTTGGTACTGGTGCAGGAATAACTTCGTGCTCAATACACGATGTAACACTAAGGGCTAGAGCAATCGCACCGAATAAAATAAATTTCATGTTTTTCATATTTGCAGCTTTGTCTTGCTTCCTCAAACAAGGAAATGCGACCGAAAGTTACAATGAATTTATGAAAAAACAAATTCATTCATTTTTCTTACTTCTGAAATATCATGCACGAAGTTCTCGGTAGGGCTTTGCAGCGGAAAGAAATGCTGTTTCAATCTGCGTGTTTTCGAGTGATCTTGTACTCATCTCGTAGTATTGTGTTGCCCCGTTGTGTAAACTTTCAAGCAAGCCATTGACATCCATTCCTGGATTGAGCTGCTGCAATTGGTTCATCACAAGATTCAACCCGCTGTGGTCGGTAATGATCTCTGATGGGTAGGAAAATATGCCCTGTTGCATCGTTCCAACAATACTCACTTCCTGTGAGCTTGAAAGAAAATAAATACCTTTGATGTTGATTTGTGTTGCCATATCCATGTCGTTTATGATGCAAAGATGTGGACAGAAGTTCGTAAACGTTTTACGATGTTCTTAAAAAGAATGCTCTTTTTACCAAAAAAAGGCAAAAAATTGATAATTTCAACCGAAAAATAATTCCAGATGAAATACCATAAAATTGACCGAACACTCTTTATTCGCAACCGTGAAAAATTTAACGCACACATGGAAAAGGGTGCTTTGTCAGTGTTCAACTCAAACGATGTTTATCCCGTTTCGGCGGATGCCACAATGCCTTTTCAACAGCACCGTGACATCTTTTATCTGTCTGGTGTAGATCAGGAGGAAAGCATTTTAGTGCTTTTCCCGACATGTAAAAATGAAGCGCACCGCGAAGTATTGTTTCTCAAAGAAACGAGTGACCTGATCGCTGTGTGGGAGGGAGAGAAATTGAACAAAGAACAAGCCTTCGAAACTTCGGGAGTGAAGACTGTATATTGGTTGAATCAGTTTGATACGATCTTTAAACAGATGATGGCCGAAGCGGAAACCATTTATTTCAACACGAACGAGCACCTTCGTGCCTCAACCGAAGTGGAAACACGCGAAGACCGCTTCATTAAACGCATGAAATCGGATTATCCTGCGCATCAAGTGCGGAAGAGCGCTCCGATCATGCACCGCATTCGTTCGATTAAGGAAGATGTTGAACTGGCTCTTATGCAGGAAGCATGCAACATCACGGAAGCGGGATTCAAACGCATTCTCGGATTTGTGAAGCCAGATGTATGGGAATATGAAATCGAAGCTGAATTTGCCCATGAGTTTTTGCGTAAACGATCAAAAGGATTCGCATACACGCCAATTATCGCTTCAGGAAAAAACGCTTGTGTGTTGCACTACATCGAAAACAACCAACAGTGTGCGTCAGGTGATGTGATTTTGTTGGATGTGGGAGCAGAATACGCGAATTACTCGTCGGACATGACGCGTTGTATTCCTGTGAATGGTCGTTTTACAAATCGCCAACGTGCGGTGTACAATTCCGTGTTGCACGTGAAACGCGAAGCAGAAAAATTGCTGGTGCCTGGAACGGTCATGACAGACTACCACAAAGAAGTGGGGCACCTCATGGAGGAACAATTGCTTCACTTGGGTTTAATCGATAAAACAGACATCCAAAATCAACGACCTGAATGGCCGGCATATAAAAAGTATTTCATGCACGGAACTTCACACTTTTTAGGCTTAGACACGCACGATGTTGGCTTGTGGAATGAACCAATCAAAGCGGGAATGGTCTTTACGTGTGAACCTGGGATTTACATTCCAGAAGAAGGTTTAGGTATTCGTATCGAAGACGATCTCGTTGTGCAAAATGCGGGCGCGCCTTTCAATTTGATGCGTAACATTCCTATTGAGGCGGATGAAATTGAAGTCTTGATGAATGATTGATTCACGGCTTTGGTCGCAGGTTGAAGGCATTGGTCCAACTGTAGTATTCCTCCATGGGTTCATGGAAAGCAGTGCGATGTGGAACCATCTTTCGCTGAATACATTGCCGTGCCAATTGATTTTTATTGATTTACCGGGCCATGGCCATTCACCACTTTTAACTGGGGAGGGTGATCCCTCGATCGCGGAGATGGCAACACATGTGATGACAACCCTTAAAGGTCTTAACATTTCAGATTTTGATGTCGTCGGACATTCAATGGGTGGCTATGTGGCCTTAGAATTGAAAAAAAAAATGGCAGGCTGTCGTCGTGTTGTCTTGCTGAACTCAAATTTTTGGGAAGATTCACTAGAAAAAAAGCGCGATAGAATTCGTGTAGCTGATTTGGCTTTTAAGGCAAAAGATTTACTCATTCAGCAAGCGATTCCTGGTTTATTCTTCCGAAAGGAACTCGACAATGAGCACATTCAGTCCCTGATCAAGGAAGCGAAAAATATGTTGCCTGAATCCATTGCTTATTCGGCCTTGGCCATGCGCAACCGAAAAGATCATTCCGAAACAATCCAGACTTTTCCAAACAGCTTTTTAATGATTCATGGCATGAACGACCCCTTAATCAGTGTGGAAGTTATGCGCGAAAGGACATCGAAATCGGCCATCAAGGTTGTGATTCTTCCCAACGCAGGACACATGTCGCACATTGAACAAAGCGCTGAAATTCAGGAGATCTTATTGGATTTTTTAAGAGATTAATCTGGTCAAGCACATCATTTATTCCCCATCAAAATGCTTCCATCCTTGCGCCCTAAGCGTGATGGCTGAACCATTTTTATCAATGTAATAAATACCGTCTTGGGCATTGGTGATGTGACCAATCACAGTCATGTGTGGATTGCCTTTGATTTTATCGAAATCGTCTTGCTTGATGGTGAAAAGCAACTCATAATCTTCACCACCATTTAAGGCGCAGGTATTTGGATCGAGGTTGAAATCAATCGCTGTCATCGCTGTTTTTGCATCCACAGGAATTTTCTCATCGTACACGTGACAACCCACATTGCTCGCTTTGCACAGGTGCAGCACTTCAGACGCTAGGCCATCAGATATGTCAATCATGGATGTTGGAACGACATCCAATTCTGCAAGAAAACCGATGATGTCTTTGCGTGCCTCTGGTTTCAACTGGCGTTCGATAATGTAGTCGTGACCATCGAGCTCTGGCTGAACATTCGGATTGGCACGAAACACTTCTTTCTCTCGTTCGAGCACTTGCAGTCCCATGTATGCTGCGCCGAGGTCACCCGTAACCACCAATAAATCGTATTCTTTCGCACCACTTCGGTAGGTTATTTTGTCTTTTTTAACGGTGCCAAGAGCAGTGATGGAGATACCCAATCCCGAATAGGAAGAGGACGTGTCCCCACCAACGAGATCAACTTTGTAATGGTCGCAGGCCAAACGGATTCCTTCGTACAATTCTTCCAAGGCCTCTAAGGGGAATCGATTGGAGACGGAAATGGAGACGGTAATTTGCGTAGGAGTAGCGTTCATGGCGCAAATGTCGGAAACATTCACGGCCACACTTTTATACCCCAGATGCTTTAAAGGCATGTACATCAAGTTGAAATGAATGCCTTCGGTCAGTAAGTCAGTGCTCACAACCAAGGCATCATCCCCGCCAATGTCGATTACAGCAGCGTCGTCACCAACGCCTAACAACGAACTGCTATGGTGCATCGTGAAGGGTTTTGTCAAATGTTCAATTAAACCAAATTCTCCCAAGTCACTAATCTCTGTTCGTTTATCGCTCATCCTTTGTTTTTTTTGGCAAAAGTACGACAAAGGAATACATGGAGTTTGCACGAAGAAGAACTATCTGCGTGAATGCAGAAAAATGGGTCGATTTGATTGGATTTTCAATGCAATGGTTGAAACTCATGAAATATTCGATTTTTGGTAGGTGAAAATTCTTTATTGGTGAATGTAGTTTCCCAAAACAACCGATTGAATTCCTTAACTTTAAGCCTGCGTTTTCTCGCGATTAAGTTTTTGCATTGGGTACAACCAAGGAAGCTCATTGATCGAGAACGTTTGGGCCTAACCAATGACTAAAAGCTGACAGAATGAATTTTGAGCACGTATTCCAAAACATGTCATTGGGTGTCGTTTATTGCGACGCAAAAGGAAAGGCAATATTCATGAACGCTGCTGCAGAGAAAATTATGGGTGTTTCCTTCGCCCAATTGTCTGGGGCTGAAAAACGACCAGACCGTTGGCAAATTGTAGGGAAAAACGGTGAAGATTTTAGTGGGGATGACAGTCCGATTACTAAAGTTCTTCAGTCGGGAATAGCCATAGAAAATCAAGAACTTGGAATTTATTTGCCGGATAAAAATGCCTTCGTGTGGGTTGATGTATGTGTACATCCAGAGTTTCATGCAGGTGAAAGTCGACCATTTCAAGTGTTTGCGACCTTGGTTGATATCACCGCGAAGAAAATCATCGAGGCTGAATTAAATCAGTCAAATTATAAGCTTGAGGCACGCGAACAGATGCTTATGGGCTTGTTGAAAACACAAACAAGCTATGTGATTCGCACAGATATCTTTGGTCGAATCACCTACTGGAACAATAAGTTTGATGAAGATTATGGGTGGGCCTATGGGCCTGCGGGAATCAGCAAAGGCTCAGCCTTATCGTCAATCTGCACGTACCATCACGAGCGTGTGAATGAGGCCGTTGGGAAGTGCCTAGTGAATATTGGCGAGGTGATTCGTGTGGAATTGGACAAACCAGCAAATAATGGACTAATCAATTCCACACTATGGGAGTTTGTCTGTTTAACGGATGCCTCTGGTTTGCCGAGCGAAATTCAATGCATGGGTCTTGACGTTACTGAACAGCGACAGGCAGATGAGCGAATCAAAGAAAGTGAACGCAAATACCGCTCCTTGTTTTTCGATTCACCAGAAGCCTATTTGATTCTTCAACAGGGTATTTTTATTGAATGCAATTCTTCTGCAACGACATTGATTGGGGGTGATCGAAGTGATATCATCGGGAAATCACCCGAAATGATTTCGCCACCCTTTCAGTCCGAAAATCAATCCTCACTCGATTTAGCGAAGCATTACATCGGACAAGCAGAAGCTCAGAAAGTTGTTGAATTTGAATGGATTCATTCGCGAATGGATGGTTCAGAATTTCTGTCTCTCATACGCCTTTCGAACATGCAATACGATGGTGAAAAGGCCATATTTGTTGTGATGCGGGACATTTCTTTGGAAAAAGAGTCTGCCGAACAGCTCCGCAAATTATCGTATGTCATCAACCAAAGTCCAACCAGTATCTTCATCACCAATATGACGGGTGAAATAGAATATGCAAACCCCGCAACATCGATCAATAAAGGTTATGCTCAGGAGGAAATCATTGGGATGAATCCGAAAAAATGGAAATCTGATGAAGCAACGGAAAGTCTATACCAAACCATGTGGGGAAACATCCTTGCAGGAGAAAAATGGCAAGGTTATCTCAAAAATAAGCGAAAGGATGGCACAACCATGTGGGAATACGCGACCATCTTTCCTATTCAGAATAGCTTAGGTGAGACAACAAACTTTGCTTCCATTCAAGAAAACGTTTCGGAATTTAAGGAAATAGAGGAGTCCTTGATGATCAGCGAAAATCGATTGGCGAAAATCGCGGAGCATGGAAAGTCTGTCATTTGGGAAATCAACCTGGACGGATTATACACTTATATAAGTCCATTGTGCTTGTCAGTTTTTGGATATACCGTTGAAGAAACTGTCGGCAAAAAGCACTATTTCGATTTATTTCCCGATGACCTAAGGGAAGAATATATCGCCTCAGCAACAGATTTACTGCAGCGTGAGGAGAGTCTAATTGATTTTGAAAATCAAATCATTACAAAGTCTGGCCAGCAAATTTGGGTTTCTACAAATTGTACGGCAATCACAAATCACCAAGGAGTAGTCATAGGCTACATCGGTGCAGATACCGAAATCACGGAGCGTAAAAAGTACGAGCAAGAAATAATCGAACTCAACGATAGCCTCGAAAAGAAAGTAGAGCTTCGTACCGAAGAGATGGTAAAGATGAACAAGGATCTTATCGAGGAAATTTCATACAGAAGCCGTGTTGAGGAGGAGTTGAAATCGAAGTCGGAGGAGTTGGAAACATTTTTCTCAGCTGCTCAAGATTTAATGTGCATTTCTGACCTCCAAGCAAATTTGGTAAAAGTGAATGCAGCATGGAGGAGTATTTTGGGCTACGAAATATATGAATTGGAAGGATTCAGTTTCATGGATTTCGTGCATCCCGACGATGTTGCGAAGACCGTAGAAACCTTGGAGCAGTTGAACATGAAAAAATCGATATCCGGTCTTGTCATTCGCTTGATGACAAAACATGGAAATTTTCGTTTTATCGAGTGGAGTGCCGCGCCTGTCGGTGGATATGTTTTTGCAGCAAGCCGAGACATTACGGAACGCCTAAAGCAAGAAAATGAGTTGAGGAGCGCACAAGATTTGGCCAATCAAGCCAACAAATCAAAAAGTGATTTCCTCTCGCGCATCAGTCATGAATTGCGCACACCGATGAATTCTATTCTCGGATTTGCGCAGCTTCTTGAAATGGGATCTTTGGATGATACGCAAGAACGCAGCGTGGGACATATCCTTCAAAGTGGAAAACACCTCTTGGATTTGATCAATGAGGTCTTAGAGATTTCGCGTATTGAATCGGGACAAATGTCTCTTTCCATGGAACCAGTTTCGGTCAATAGTGTCATTCTTGAGATCATTGATTCGCTCAATCCATTGGCCGCTTCAAGGGGCATCACCATTCATGCGAACTTTCTCATGGGCGAGGTGTCTTACATCATGGCCGATCGTCAGCGTTTGAAACAGATCGTAATGAACTTGTTGAGCAATGCCTTGAAATACAATCGTCAAGATGGAACGATTGAAGTCGACGTACTCGAGGGTCAAATAGAACATGGTGCAAAGCCAACAATACGCATCGCTGTGCGCGATCAAGGGTATGGAATCAGTCCAGACAATCTGGAAAAAGTATTTCTTCCATTTGAACGGATTGGTGCTGAAAATACAGAAATAGAAGGGACTGGACTTGGTCTTGCGGTAGTAAAACAATTGACCGAATTGATGCATGGTCAGCTAGGCCTGGAAAGTCAAATGGGAGTGGGAAGTACCTTTTGGGTGGAATTTGCTTCAGCCATGGAGCGGGTGTTGAACGATACAGGTCAATCAAATCCGCAAAAAAGTTTGGATATGAATCCTCAACACGGCAGCATCCTGTACATTGAAGACAATAGTGCCAATGTGGATCTCATTCAGCAAATTATCGAAATGAAACTCGTAGGTGTGAAGCTCATTACCAATGCGGCAGGATTAAAAGCTGTGCAGCTTGCGTCGGAACTTCAACCAGATTTAATCCTACTCGACCTTAACTTGAGCGATATTCATGGATCCGAAGTGATTCAACGCCTTAAAAAGGAGCCATTAACACGTGACATACCTGTTGTGGTGATCAGTGCCGATGCAATGTCCGAACAAATAGACCGTTTAATGTCTCTTGGAGCAAATAATTACCTAACCAAACCAATTGACATTGGGCTATTCCTCAAGGAAGTGGATAAATACCTTTCATAAATCATGAAGATGGAACTTACAAATTCGAAAATCTTAATCGTCGATGATCAAGAAGCCAATGTGAGAATTCTTGAGAGCTTACTTGAAATCAAAGGATTTAAACAGGTGAAATCAACAACAGATTCTCGGCAAGTGGAGGATCTTGTGCAGTCGTTTTCTCCCGATTTACTCTTGTTGGATTTAATGATGCCGCACATGTCGGGATTTGAAGTGATGGAACGTCTGCGTGCAAAAGAATCGGAAGGACATTTTATGCCCATCTTGGTCTTGACTGCCGATTCAACCAAAGAATCCAAGCAACAGGCCTTGCTCCTTGGGGCAACGGATTTTCTTACAAAACCATTCGATTTTACAGAAGTCTTACTCCGAATCAATAACTTATTAATGATCAGTCATTTGACAAGTTCGTTGAAAGGACAAAATAAGTTACTGGAGGAAAAAGTAAAGGAGCGAACCGTAGAACTCGAGCAAAAGAATCAGGAGCTCGAGCAGTTTGTTTTTATCGCCTCTCACGATCTGCAGGAACCCTTGCGCATGATCACTGAATTCTTGGGACAATTGCAAATAAAATATGGCGACACGATAGACGAACGCGGAATGAAGTATATCGATTTCGCGGTAAAATCGGCTTTAAAAATGAAGAGCTTGATTGTCGATTTATTGGAATATTCGAAGGCTGATGCACTCATTGTTGGAGATGCCGCAAAAGTTGATCTAAACAATGTGTTGGATGATGTTCGGATCTTATTGAACAGTGTGATAGAATCCAATAAAGCAGAAATCAAGATTGGTATCATGCCCGAAATTAAAGCACCTGTTTCTGTGTTGCGTCAAATTTTTCAAAACCTTATTGGCAATGCAATTCGTTATCGCAAAACAGACCTTGCTCCCGTAATCAACATTCGTGCAGTAGAAAACGAAAAAAATTATGTCATTGAGGTTGAAGACAATGGAATTGGCATTCCTGTGGAATCTCAAGGGCGAATTTTTGATTTATTCCATCGCATTCAAATGCCTGCTGATCAACTAGGTTCTGGTGTAGGTTTAGCCATCACAAAGAAAATTATTGAGCGCATGAATGGAACCTTGGAGGTAAAATCTGAGGTAGGAGTGGGTTCGGTATTTACGATTCAACTGCCAAAGGTGTAGGATTTAGAATTCAAGATTTGATCGCTACGCGAATTTGATCGCTACGCGAATTTGATCGCTTCGCGAATTAAAAATAATCGTTACTCCAGTTTTGATCTACAGAATTGCTTTAGCATCGAATTTTTAATTCAAGATTTGATCGCTATGCGAATTTGTTTGCTGCGCAAATTTAAAGGAATCGTTACTCTTGTATTGATCTACCGTATTGCCGCAGGCATCAAATTCGAAATTGTCGAAGACATCAAATTACCGGAGGTATCAAATTTAGAATTGCCGCAGGCAACAAATCATTTATTGATAGGTGATGTGATGGTCAACCAGGTGCCTTTACCTGGGCGCGATTGCAAATCAACGGTCATCCCACTGGCGTGGGCGCGTTGTTCCATGTTTTTTAATCCGAGACCTCTATACACTTCGTCGATGTTGAAGCCTACACCGTTGTCTCGGATTTCAATTACAACATTGTTGTTTTCGGGATAAAAGGTAGTTTCTATACTGCTGCAAGCGCTGTGCTTGATGGAGTTGTTTACGAATTCTTGAATGATGCGGTAAATGGCATATTCATCCAGTTCGATCAGCTGCTTGTCCTCCAATTCAGGATCACGAACAATGGTAAATTCGATTTTGGCAATACGCCCTAGCCGTTGGAAAAATGCTTCAAGCCCGGAAATTAAACCTTTTTCCAATTCTGGGGGAGACAGGTTGTAACTCATGGTTCTCGCCATGTCTAAGCTAGTTTTTACTAGGTCTCGAATATCCCCAACAACAGTATCTTTCTCTTCAGAAATCCCATTCAATTGTTCGAGATAAAGATTCACGGCAACCAAGTATTGAGCAAGTCCATCGTGTAATTCTCTAGAAAAGCGCGCACGTTCATCCTCCTGAGTTTCATGAATGAGTCGCATCTTTTCTTGTTCAAAATGACGTTTCTCGGTTTCATCTTTTATAATGACAATATAGGCCTCCTCGTTTTTGTAATCGGCGAGTTTTGAAATTTGTTCTACAAACAATTCTTTACCATCACACGAACGTTGACGGAATTGCTTTGAAACTTGGTGGATGATGGCATGCTTTGCTCGTTCGGCAATCTCTTCGTCTGGAAAGAAATCAACATAATTCGGCAGCTTCTCAGAATTTAAACCGTACAAAGAAGTCGCTGCGGTATTCGCATCTAGGATTTTCAGGTCCTTTCGGATAATAAACACCGGTAGTGGGCTTGTTTGAAACAAGGAACGGTATTTTTGCTCCGAAAGCGTGATTTCGTCCACATTTCGTTTACGCTCAATCGAATACTGAATCGACTTCTCCATCATTTCGGTGGAGTATTCCCCCTTCACAAGATAGTCCTGTGCACCTTCCTTCAAGGTTTCAAGCGCAATATCCGTGTCGGCAAGACCAGACATCACGATGATTGGCACGTTGCTATACAAGGTGTTAATTGTGCGAAAGGTCTCAATACCAAAGGAATCTGTCAAAAAAAGATCGAGCAAAATCACATCCGGAGAAAATTCAGCTGGAATTTCGCGTACCTCTTGTAGACTAGGGAACACAAAAATATCCTTGCTTGAAAATCCCAATGTTACAAGAAACTCTTGCAAGAGGAAGGCATATCCTTCATTGTCTTCAATTAACCAGATTTTTAGTCCTTCGTTTGTCATGCGCAAGTTTGGAAAATTCTTTTTGTTCCGATATGTAAAAATATACTTAATCATTGAAATCAAGTAATTGGATTGGATTTTTGATCGTCAATATTGCCGTTTTGGGAAAATATATAGCCTCAAGCTAAGTACATTATAGTGAATAAGGTATGTGATTTTGCACAAATTCGAGGTAAAAATCGTTGGAATGGACCAAAAATGCCCGTTTTCTATTGTCGATCTTTTTCAATAAAATGCAATACTGGTCTTTGGTGAGGTGTTGATTTGTGGATTCATGCACTGCACCTGTTCCGAATAAGGTATATGGGTTTATTTGATCTTCTTTTTCAGAATAGATATATTGATTCTTGGGATCAATTGAAAATGCGCCGTCGTTCAATTGACAAAACGTATCATGGATTTGGAATGACCAAGTGGAAAGGTCAAAGTTCAAGTGGTCTATTGACATAATTTCACACATGTAAGAATGAATTTGGGAGTGGTTTCTGATTTAGTTGAAATGCTTACTTGCCTGCAAAGATGGTGTTTTTTTATATTATCTGTAATAGGTGAAAACACTTAATTTTTTAGGTTTTAAATCATTGAAAATGAGTGAAAACACCCATTGTCAAGTGACAGTTATTGTCATAGCTTTGTTAAAGTTTCGTTCCTGCCGTTGCCGTTAATGAAACCACTATTCACAATACGATGATCAGTCCTGACATGAGTCAGTGACGATCCCAAAACGGTAAGAGGTAGAGAAAATAAAGATTGAGCCATGCAGTGTAAGTGCTCATGAATTATCTCTCTGTTTAGGCAGTCGAATGAAACTCCGGGTTGCAGTACCGGAAATATCGCTCTACGGATATCAGTCCTGTTCGTAGGGGTAAAAGCGGGAGGTAACTCCCGCTTTTATTTTTAAACGTTCTTATTATTTGTTTTGGGAGCTAGTGGTCGAAGCCACCAAATTCTTCACTTTTAATTTTTAATTCTTCACTTTTAATTTTTCACTTCAAGAACTTTACGTATTCGCTGCCGCGAAGCCACCAAATTCTTCACTTGTAAGCACTGTTGTCCGATAAAATTTTACTGCTCATCTTGAAACGATTGAAATCATTGGTTTTATGAAGTGGTTTTAAGACGAGATAGTGGTTTTTAATTTATGTGATTTTATCAGTTAAGATTTAATCGGTTTGACCCCGATGGGGTCATTGGCTTATAGGGAAGGCTTATGGTTACAGAGGTTTGACCCCGATGGGGTCAGTAAATCAAAGTTAAACTGATTGTATAAAACACGAAGGTGGATTTAGTCGGACAAAAGTGATTCGTCACTTCAAGAACCTCATTTTTCCGCTACGGCGAAGCCACCAAATTCTTCACTTTTAATTTTTAATTCTTCACTTTTAATTCTTCACTTCAAGAACCTCACTTTTTCGCTGCGGCGAAGCCACCAAATTCATAATTCGTAACTCGTGGCTTCGAGTATGCTATCGCACCTCACGTGTCCGCTGCGGCGAAGCCACCAAATTATTCACTTTTAATTTTTAATTCTTCACTTTTAATTTTTCACTTCAAGCACCTCACGTGTCCGCTACGGCGAAGCCACCAAACTCGTAACTCGTAACTCAGAAACTCGTAACTCCTTCCTACCCCTGTATCGAATAGTACCCAAACTTAATCGCAAAAACTGTCAAATCGGCCATGTTCTTGGCTTTTGTTTTTTCAAATAGGCTGCGCCGATGGTTCTCGACAGTGCGGTTACTGATGTACAAGATATCTGCGATTTGACTGCTCGACAATCCATCGCAAATCAACTTTAAGACATCGATTTCGCGCAAGGACAATGACCTCGCATGCGCCTCACCCAATGTAATTTTTTTATTCCTCTCGCAACATGTAGTGATTAACTCGGGTGTGAATTCATCGTTAAAACTATATCCAAGATCGTATACATTTTCAATGGTATCTACAATCACCGTGAATTCACTCTTTTTTGACAAAAATGCACGCGCTCCCGATGCTGCTGCATCATTTATCGTTTTTTCGTCGCAATACGAACTGTTGATGATCACACAAATGTTAGGGTAATTCTGCTTGATGATTTTTGTAGCATTGATTCCGTCGATAAATGGGATTCGAACATCTACGATGAGGATTTGAGGTTGAAAATAACGCAGTTGCTCCATCAATTCAGTGCCATTGCTTACATCAAACAAAACATTTACGTGTTTTTCGGAAGCCAATAAATTCTTGAGTCCTTTGCGGTACACTGGATGATCTTCAGCAATACCGACCTGGATTGTCTCTAATTGTCTATTCATAGGGAGGAGATTATTGTTATGTGGTTTCATCATTATTTTCATAAAGTTACGATAAACATTGAACCTAAAATAAAACATTTTTTAGTGTTTGAATTGATCAAGTCCGTCACTTTTTTATACCCTAACTTAATTAAATTTTTTTGATCTTGTCAAATATTCTAATTTTCAATTCTTTTATAAGTCGTTATTATTTAAATAAAAAAAAGAGAGATTTCAATCTCTCCCTTTAGTTTTTGTTGCTTTGGATCGAAACAAAGACCTATTTCTTTCCTTTGAGAAAATCTACCAACGGCCATCGGCGCATTCAACGGTGTTGCAGTGGTCCAAACCCTTCGGCTGCATGAGAACGACGCATCTAAGCACCATTCCCGCGAAAAAACAGATCAACTTCATTAAGGTTCTTTTTTCATGTTAAATGCATAGGTCTCTGCATACTCGAGCATGAGATTTTTCAAATCACCTTCGTTCGTCAAGTTGTTCAACATGGGCTGAAGATTGTTGCAAAATTCCGTTGAAATGTTCTTCCCAATTTTTCTTGCTGAAGGGGTAAATTCTACAGATAAACCATTCAATCCCATCGTAAAAAAGAGCGTAATCAATAGCATTTCCACATATTCTGGGTGATCGATTAAATCGCAATGATCTTCGGACTGTCCTTTCGGATGGAAGGTCAAGACATAGTCATAGGTCTTGGCCACTAGCGATTTTGGACAACAGTAGATATCGGCAAGATCCTCTTCATACGTGCGGATGACCACGGCGAAAACGTTCAAGTACAGATGGATCCCAACGAACACATCCGATCGAACCGTATGATCGTATTGTAAAAAAGCATCGGTGAAATTATGAGTGGCAGTGCCCAGTTTAATCATGTTTTCTGGAAGTTTTGCCATTGCGCCCATGAATTCCGGGCGCAATGTGTAGGATGAGATGTAATAGAGATTCGGAATAATCTCCACAGAATGATGATCAAGCATGTTGTCGAGTGATTGATCCTCTGGCAAGTTTAGTGCACTGGCGCGACCTTTTCCGATGATAAACCCGTGTCCACCATAGCGTGCAAATAGATCTTTCATGGTTGTTTCGATTTAGGGCTTGTTGCTTCGGTGGGTTTCTCGTAGGGTTCAGAGATAATCTGCAGCATCACGTAATCTCCCTCTTCGATTCGGAAAAGGGTTGCGGCATAGCCATTCATGTTGTCGATGAACCAGAACAAATCGCCGGCATCGTCTTTTTCGCCATTGGCAATCGTCAGTTCCCAAGGGGCTAAAATTTGGTGAATGATGGAATCGGTGTTCGCTTTGATGTCGTAATAAAACAATCGATTTTCCCCCCACTTTGCATTGACATGATACCACTGGCCAATAGGCACGGGATCTTTAGAACGAACTGTTGTTAAGCCCACTTGAGCATAACTTTTGGCTGCGAAGAATAGCAGCGCTGAAAAAAGGATCTTTTTCATGATGAAAAATTTAAAAGGTTAAATAGTTCATCAAAAGCAATCTGTGATTGGATTCCGTATTGGTTTAGGCTTCGCCTCACATCCTGTGTCCACCGTTCCTCGTCAGGTCGGTTGGCATCCGCACGCAGCGGAACTCTTGATGTTTTGATTAGAACTTCCGTTTTAAATAAAAGTAACAGCAGACCTTCTTTTTTTTTGAATTTCCGGTGAAGGATTTCCTTTGCGAAGTTTATCTTTGGAAGAAATCATTGCGCATGACTATCTATTTGGATTTTGACGGAAC
Organism: Crocinitomicaceae bacterium; assembly: GCA_044353545.1. GTDB lineage: Bacteria > Bacteroidota > Bacteroidia > Flavobacteriales_D > Crocinitomicaceae > M0103. Next base: position 21,945 of record JBILBT010000012.1, read on the forward strand.
TGTTGTTGAACACGCCTATCCGGCCATTGGATCCTTGAATCCGAGAAGCTTGGAGGTCATCCGCCGATTACAAGATGCTGGCCACACCATCATTCTCAATACCTACCGCGCTGACCTCGATGACGGAAGTTTGGAAGAAGCCTACGGTTTTTTTGCTAGCCACAGTCAGACCATTCTTCCTATTACATCGCATACACCGCTGAAAATCAATCCCCCAGCATGGAATTGGGAGGAGGCACTAAGTTCTTCCATCCTCTATATCGATGATATTTGCAAGGGTACACCAATGATTCCTAACAAAACACTGCTGTATGGCCAAATGGTGGATTGGATTGTACTTGAGTCATGGTTTGAGGATCAAGGGATCATCTAATCTGGGAGGAAGAATTACTTAAAAATTGAATCACTCAAGCCTTTGTTGATCTGATAATCAGTCAAGGTGATGGTAATTGTTCCTTTGTTTCCAATTTTTTTCTTTTTCTCTGCACTCGACTTGTTGATGTCTGAGGCTACACTTTTTGGAAGCTTGAATTTTTTGATATCAATTTCAAATACCATCTTGCTCGGCAATCCATATTTTACCTGGTCTCCATAGGTGTACGTCGTTGTTACGGTTCCATTGCTCTTGGTCGTAATTTGTGATTTCATGATTACGGAACGCTCGGGATCAATCCACAGTTTTGCCAAGATCATTTCCCCACCTGCGGAGTTTGGGATAACAGACATCAAATAGGTTTTTACGCCGCCTACAGTTACGGTATCGTTGATGACCGCGATGTAATCTTTTTTCGCAAGAAAATTATTGATATCGGTGAATCCTTGCTTGGGCATAATGGTAATTCCTTTCGATTCAACCTTAAACTTGTCTTTCTGCTTAAAATAAATCGTTGCTTCGTTCGGCAAAATTTTGATCATGGGAATGTTTGCCTTAATCGTCGCGGATACTTTGTAGTCTTTTACAGAATTTAATTTTGTAAGGACCTTGGTTAAAATCGCATC
>JBILBT010000157.1:0-7321 GCA_044353545.1 Crocinitomicaceae bacterium
TGCAGGTGGGACAACATCACCACCAATCATGCGCGCGGCGTTCAGGATTGTTGTTCCTTCAGCTACTTCGACTTCAACGTCATCAATTGTTACTTTGATCATCCGTTCTTGTATTTCTTAAGCGATCGATTGCGGTTCGCGAATCAATCCATAATTTCTTTTTTGTGACTCTTCACGTTCATTCACATGCCATTCAAATTCATCTCTAAAATGACGAATGGCTGCGGCTACTGGCCATGCAGCTGCATCACCCAGCGGACAAATTGTATTTCCTTCGATTTTCTTGTTGATTTCAGCCAAAAGATCAATATCACGCATGTTTCCTTGACCGTGTTCAAGGCGGTTGAGTACTTTTTCCATCCACCCTGTACCTTCGCGGCAAGGCGAACATTGGCCGCAAGACTCATGCGCGTAGAAACGAGCAAAGTTCCACGTGTTGCGCACGATACATTGGTCTTCATCGAATACGATAAACCCACCTGAACCGAGCATTGAACCACTTGCAAAACCTCCATCAGCCAAACTTTCGTAGGTCATCAAGCGGTCTTCACCAGCAGCTGTTTTTGTGACAAGGTAATGTGGCAAAATTGGAACGGATGAACCACCAGGAACACAAGCTTTCAATTTCTTCCCGTTGGCAATGCCCCGGCAATAGTCGTCACCATAGATAAATTCCTCTACCGTGATTCCCATTTCAATTTCATACACTCCCGGTCGAGCGAGATTGCCACATGCAGAAATCAATTTCGTACCTGTACTTTTTCCTAGACCAATTTTTGCATACTCTTCACCACCATCATTGATGATTGGAACAACGGCAGCAATACTTTCCACATTGTTTACCACCGTTGGACAACCATAAAGTCCTTTAACAGCAGGGAAAGGCGGCTTCATTCGTGGGTTACCACGCTTACCTTCAAGGGATTCGATCAATGCTGTTTCCTCACCACAAATGTATGCGCCACCACCTGGAGCAACACTCAAGTCATGGTCAAAGCCTGAACCAAGAATATTCTTTCCTAGAAACCCTTTCTCGTAGGCTTCAGCGATTGCCTTTTCAAGAATATCTAGGATCCACATGTATTCACCGCGGATATAGATATACGATTGATTTGCTCCAAGGGCGAAACTTGACACAATCATTCCTTCAATCAACAAGTGAGGAATTTTTTCCATCAGGTAGCGGTCCTTAAATGTTCCCGGTTCTGACTCATCTGCATTACACAGCAAATATCTCGGAACTCCTTCTGGCTTCGCAAGGAAAGACCACTTCATCCCTGTCGGAAATCCGGCACCTCCACGTCCACGCAGTCCTGACTTTTGCACTTCTTCGAGCACCAATTCAGGCGACATCGATTTCAAGGCTTTCTCAACAGAACGATACCCACCATTCTTGCGGTACACATCGAATGTTTCGATGCCCGCTACGTTGTCATGTTCTAACAGTAATCTTCTTCCCATCCTTCTTAATTTGGGGTCTGACCGGCCCTGTAAGCCGTAATTATTTCATCCACGCGCTCCTTCGTTAGGTGCTCGTGGTATTTCTTTCCACATTGAAGCATTGGAGCATAACCACAGGCACCAAGGCATTCCGATGTTTTCAAGGTGAACATACCATCGGCAGATGTTTCGCCTACCTTGATGTCCAATTTTGTTCCAATGTAATCGATGATTGAATCGCTACCTAGCAACATGCAAGGTCCTGTTCGGCACACCTCAAACACGTATTTACCTGTAGGCTCAAGATTGAACATGGTGTAAAAGGTAGCCACTTCATAGACTTCAATGGGTTGAATATTGAGCACTTCTGCGACATAATCCATCGTTTCAATGCTCAACCATCCGCCAAACTCTTCTTCTGCCATGTGCAAAACTCGAATCAAGGCACTTTTACTTTTTCCTTCCGGATATTGTGCAAACAACGCGTGCACTTCTGCCATTTTCTCAGCACTGAAAACAGGCTTTTCTGAATGGCGTTTACTAAGATCAAAATGTGAACTACTCATAATTATGCGTCTAATTCTCCTGCAATCACATTCATACTTGATAAGGTCAATACCGCATCACTGATGGTTTGTCCGATAATCATTTCTGGATATGCTTGGTAATAAATAAAACATGGCCGTCTAAACTGCAAGCGGTAAGGTGAACGTCCACCGTCACTGATGAGATAGTATCCCAATTCTCCGTTGCCACCTTCCACACTATGATAAACCTCTCCTGCTGGAATTGGTGTTTCACCCATCACGATTTTAAAGTGATAAATAAGCGCCTCCATGTTGTTGTACACTTCTTCTTTTGGTGGAAGGTAAAACTCAGGGATATCTGCTTTGTATGAACCTTCAGGCAGATTCTTCCATGCCTGCTCAATAATTTTCAAACTCTGACGAATTTCTTCTTGGCGCACCATGAAGCGGTCATAGGTATCTCCAGCTACTCCAACCGGAATGCTAAAGTCGAAATCCTCGTACGAAGAATATGGATTCATTACACGAACGTCATAGTCCAATCCTGCAGCGCGCAAGTTAGGTCCAACAAAACCGTAATTCAATGCACGTTCTACTGAAATTGGTCCTGCACCGCGTGTTCGGTCCATAAAGATTCTATTTCGCGAAAGCAAGCTATCAAATTCATTAAAAACCTTCGGGAAGGTTCTAAAGAAATCCTCTAGTTTACGGTGAAATTCAGGTGAAAAATCACGTTCAAAACCACCGATACGTCCAACGTTCGTTGTCAAACGTGCACCGCAAATTTCTTCGTACAATTCATAAATTTTCTCACGCTCTTGGAACAAATAGGTAAACCCTGTAAGCGCTCCTGTGTCAACTCCAATGACTGAATTGCAAATGAGGTGGTCTGCAATCCGCGCCAATTCCATCACAATCACTCGCATGTAATCAACACGCTTTGGAACCTCTGCGCCAATCAGCTTTTCAACTGTCATGTGCCACCCAATGTTATTGATTGGAGAAGAGCAATAATTTAGTCGGTCTGTAATTGGTGTAATTTGATTGTATGGTCGGCGTTCAGCCAATTTCTCAAATGCCCGGTGAATGTAACCCACAGTTTGCTCAGAGGATAATATCTTCTCGCCATCCACTTGAAGGATGTTTTGGAAAATTCCGTGCGTCGCAGGGTGTGTTGGTCCAAGGTTTAATGTCGCAATATCGCCATCGATTGTTTCATTGGACAATCCAACATGTGGCATATCGTAGGCACTGTCTTCTTTAAAAGTACTCATGATCTTACTATATTATCGTCCAAAATATCGATCGTCTTTATCTTCTCGAGTGGCATCTTCGAGGTGGTACTCTTTCCGCATCGGGAAATAATCCATAGAATCCTCATTCAAAATACGCACTAAATTCGGGTGGCCATCGAAGTGAATCCCGAAGAAATCGTAGGTTTCACGTTCCATCCAATTGGCACCGTCATAAATATCTGTTAATGTCGCTATGCTCGGATTTTCCGCTGGCAAGAATGCTTTCAAACGAATTCTAAAATTGTTCGTCCAGCTGTGCAGGTGATAAACCATAGCAAACTCACGACCTTTATCGTTCGGGTAATGCACACCACCGAGCAATGTCAAGAATCCAATTTGCAGTTCAGCATCCAATCGAATCCATTCAATGACATCGTGCATGCGTTCGGCTGCAATTTCCATTGTCAGCATATCGTAAGGCATGTCAACAGATACCACTGCAGCACCAAATTGTGCTTGGATTTTGGCTGCTACGGCTTCATTCGTCAACTTATTCTCCATCTGACTCAATGTTGTAGCTGGTTAACAAATGTTTGTATTCGTCCGAATAGCGTCGACGCAATGGTTCAGTTTTCACCAATTCATGAATTCTCATAATCCCATCAATGATTTGTTCGGGTCTAGGAGGACAACCTGGCACATAAACGTCCACAGGAATCACGCGGTCAATACCTTGCAATACGCTATAGGTATCGAAAATCCCCCCTGAAGAAGCACAAGCTCCAACAGAAAGTACCCATTTCGGTTCCGCCATTTGTTCGTAGGCTTGCTTTAAGATTGGTCCTAACTTTTTTGAAATCGTTCCAGCAACAATCAGCAAGTCAGCTTGACGTGGGGAGAACGACATGCGTTCCATTCCAAATCGTGCCAAGTCGTAGTTACTTCCCATCGTTGCCATGAATTCAATACCACAGCAAGAGGTTGCAAAGGGCAAGGGCCATACAGAATTAGCACGTGCCGTAGCCAATACTTTTTCCAACGAGGTGAGTTGATACCCTTCCCCGTTAATTACTTGCATATCTTCTATTTTTCCCATTCCAATGCGCCTTTTTTAAGTACGTAGAAAAAGCCAACCAAAAAGAAGGCTACAAAAAGAATAACAGCCAAAAGCCCTTCTAGTTCGAGCTTTTCAAAATTTACAGCGTACGGATAAAAGAAGATGACCTCGACATCAAAAAGCACAAATAAAATGGCCGTCATGAAATAGCGAATCGATACTGGAAAGCGAGCGTCACCATCCGATTCAATCCCACATTCCCAATTGGAATCTTTCTTTTTAGAATGCACATTTGGCCCTAAAAAATGCGTCGCAAATAACACAAGACACACAAATCCACCGGCCACGGCCACTTGAATCAGCAACGGAAGGTAATCCGCAGAAGTTGAAGCTGCTTCCATAATTGAATAACTTTAAACTATAATCAATTAATTATTAATGAATTACACACAATAAAGGATTTCTATTATTGGCATAAAATCACTTTTATCCTTGAAGGACGGACAAATTTACCTTTTACATTGAAATAGTGAGGCAAAAATGACAATTAATTTCAGTAAAAATGAAGCAAAAAAAATAGCGAAATGTTTCGTTGAAATCCTTCAAAGAATTTTATATGCTGACACCGTGAAAGTCAATTGTCAGCGCTTTGTACTCATGCGTGTATTGACCATCAAAATTTCGAATTGTAAGACAATCCTGTTCACTATTTTCGGTGCGATTGGGGGAAAATGAAAGCACTATTCGAACAGCTGATCCGCCCTCCTTTCCGAGTATGTCAATTCTGTTCTTGGGCCATAAATTCACCCGTTCAGCTTCTACACATAGCTCATTCATCGCGTCAGCGGGGGCAATCATCCAGAAAACCCCATCATCATTTAGCAGTTCATTCACCTTGTTGAATAGCAGTTCGAAAGGCAAGGCCGATTCGTGCCGCGCCTGCGCTTTAAATCGATCTGGGTTCAATAAGCCGTTTGTAAAATATGGCGGATTGCTGACAATGAGGGAATATTTTTTTTCTGGTTGAAAATCCTTGAGATCTGATTCAAACACCTGTATGCGATCGTGCCATAAAGAGTTTTCCGCATTGATTCGCGCTTCTGCTGCTGCGGAGGGATCAATATCAATGGCGTCGATCTGTGCTTCAGGGAATTTTTGAGCCATCATGAGCGCGAGCACACCTGTTCCGGTGCCAATATCCAAGATAGTTCGTGAGTTTACGGCATTCACCAAAGCTCCAAGCACCATGGCATCTGTTCCGACTTTCATCGCCGAGGATTCTTGACGAACCTCAAAATGACGAAAGCGAAAGACATACATGGTACTTCTTAAGCTATATACAATTCAATGAGACCTTCGGGAGCCGTAATGGTCATGATTTTTTTCTTTCGGTCAATCGCTTGAACGACATTGGCAGCCAAGGGCACGAGAACCTCTTTGGTACCGTGTTTAATCTGAAGGAGTGGGTTTACGGCTAGATCTATGACATCCTCAATGATTCCGACCTCGCCAAAAATGGTATCGACCACTGTAAATCCAACCACCTCATGGTCGTAGAATTGGATGCCCGATAGTTTCGGTAAGATTTGAGCGGGGAGAAAAAGTCTTTGACGGAGCAAAACACGTCCATCGCGCTCGTTCTCGACCCCCTTAAATTTGACGGCTGCAAATCCTTTGTTTTTCAGTTTAAAGGAATCGACAAAAAAGGGATTCAGCTGCCCATTGATTTCAATGAAAACAGCATCTAAGGAAGTATAATCTTCCGGATTGGTTACGTCTAAAAATAGCGAAACTTCACCTTTAAATCCGTGAAGTTTCGCTACGTAACCTAGTTCAAAGCAGTCTGCTTTATCCATTCAATACGGATAATGGCTTATGCCTCTGGAGTTTCTTCTGTGCTTTCTTGAGCAGCTTCAGCAGCAGGAGCTTCTGGCTCTGCTTCTTCAGGTGCTGGTACTTCCTCAGGAGTTTCAACTGCTGGCTCTTCAGCCGGTGCAGGAACTTCTTCAGGTGTTTCTTCCGTTGCTGGCTCTTCAGCAGGAACTTCCTCTAGAGGCGCCTCTTCAGCCACAACTTCTTCAGCTACAACTTCTTCAGCAGTTACCTCTTCAACCTCAGGAGTATTTTTCTCTTCGATTGCTTTTGCTTTTGCGGCATTTGTGTCTGCTTCAGCCTTCATGCGTGCTACTTTATCTGCCGCTGCATTCTTAGCTAAACCTTCTTGTTTACCAGTGATGTTCGCATCTTTGTCTGCTAACCATTGGTTGAATTTTTCCTCAACTTGTTCTGCAGTAAGTGCACCTTTTTTTACACCATTCAACAGGTGATTTTTGTGAAGAACACCTTTGTAGGACATAATCGCACGTGCAGTCTCTGACATTTCAGCTCCTACCTGTACCCATTTAAGAGCTGCGTCGAAGTTGATGACAATTGTTGCTGGATTTGTGTTTGGATTGTATGTACCGATTTTCTCGATGAACTTACCGTCTCTTTTTGATCTGCTGTCCGCAGCTACGATGTGGAAAAATGCTTTATTTTTCTTACCGTGTCTTTGCAATCTGATTCGAGTTGCCATAATTGATTTTACAATGTGAGGTTCGAAACCTCGGTTTATAAATAAGTGAATTGGGCGGCAAAGATAGTGATTAATCGCTAAGAAACAAGTTTGGTGCAAAATAAACACGTGAAACAGTCCTCTGCCTTTGAATTATTTGCACTTTTAACTCATCAAATTCAACTATGCCACAACAGGACATTCAAAGCACGCTTTTCGAACTTGTAAAACAGCGAATTGTCGGACAAGACACCATTGGTAACGCACTTGCCGATGTTTTAAGTCTGAGTTCGGATGCAGTCTATCGCAGATATCGAGGAGAAACCGCACTGACTATCAACGAAATAAAGAAAATCTGTTTGCATTACAATATCTCGTTTGATGCTTTGTGTTCGATGGAAGCGGGAAATGTGAGCTTTACCTATCCCCCGTTGAACACCTATGACTTTAGCTTAGAAACCTACCTCGAAGGGATTTTAAAAGCATTTGAAAAGTTAAAAAATCTCGG
>JBILBT010000158.1:0-7314 GCA_044353545.1 Crocinitomicaceae bacterium
TTGCCTCCTTTTGGAACAGGAACAACGACACGGATGGTTACGTCATTTGAAGATGCAGCATTTGACTTGAAAAACAATGGTGATTTTTCCGCACCTGTTCGCACAGATTATGGTTTTCACATCATTAAACGTTTGGACTGGACCGATGTAAAATCATTCGATACAATGAAAAAAGAATTGCAGTCTAAGGTGAATAAAGACGAGCGTTCAAAACGCACACAAGATTCCTTTGTACTGAATTTGAAGGCCTCTTATGGCTATTCCAACAAAAGCGCAAAAGGTCTGAAATGGTTTGTCGCCAATCTTGACACCACGTATTATCTTGGAAAATGGAATGCAAGCGCGTTAAAATCAAACAAAACCCTATTTACAATCGATAAACAATCGTTTACTCAGCAGCAGTTTGCAAGATATCTTGAATCAAACTACCGTGGGATCCGCAAGGATGTCAATGAAGTAATTGTTGCCATGCAGTTTAAAGCGTGGGAAAAAGAAGCCATTATTGGTTACGAAGAGTCTAAGTTGGCGGACAAATACCCGGCATATAAAGCATTGATTACAGAATACCATGATGGTATTTTGTTGTACGAAATCATGACCGATAAAGTTTGGAACAAAGCCATGAAGGATACCGTCGGTTTGCGTGCTTATTTTGACAACAACCGCTCAAAATACATGTGGAGTGATCGCGTAGACGCTGTAGTATATGAATGTTCTGATCTAAAAATAGCGAATGAGGTATACAAAATGATTTTGAACGACACCATCAACTCAAAACACGTGTTGGAAGTGATCAATAAAGAAAGTGAATTGAATCTTCGCGTTCGAACAAATAAGTTTGATGTCACACAAACAAACTTCTTGAAAGGACAATCTTTGGCGATTGGGGCTAATAAAGTTTACGAGTTGGATGGCAAATTCTATGTCATCAAAGTCAACAAAAACTTACCTGCAGGAAACAAAGAGTTTTCTGAAGCTAAAGGATCTGTGACATCTGATTATCAAACATTCCTTGAGCAGCAATGGATTCAAGAGTTGATGAAAAAGCACACTATTGAAATCAATCAACAGGTACTTTACGCTGTTGGTCAATAAAATCAAATATCACTCTAAACGGGCTGGCGTGATCGTCGGCCTGTTTTTTTTATCGTTGCTCTCATCGTGCGGCACGGACGAGAAAATTGTGGCCACTGTAGACGATCACGAATTGACCGAATCGGAAGCGCGTATCCTCATGGAACATCTTGGATATGATTACAGCAACAAAGCTGATCGGATACACTTCTTAAACAAGTGGTGTGAATTGGAAGCCATGCACATCGAATTGGAGAAAAAAGCTCCTGAATTGTCCGAAATCGCGCGCTTAAAAGCAGACATGTACATGGGAGAATTGTCTCGCTACTATTTTATTGATCAATTGGTCCGCAAACAAACCGATACAAGCATCACAGCAGCAGAAATCAACCAGTATTATCAAAATCATCTGAGTGAGTTTAAATTGCAGGATTACTTAGTTAAAGCCTTGTTTATTAAAATTCCCAAAGGGGCAAAGCCCGAAGAAGGGTTAAAAAAACACTTCGTGTTAAAAAATGATAAAGACCTCGAAAAAGTAAATTCTTATAGTAAACTTTACGCGGAAGATTTTTACTTCGACGACGAGGAATGGATTTATTTCACCGAATTGACAAAGAACATCCCCTTGGGTAAATTAAATCGTGATAACTTGGTACTCAATCGCACAAAAACCTATTTTTCCGATGATCAATACACCTATTTCATCAATATCATCGATTACACACTTAAAGATACACCTCCACCTTTGGATTTTGTCAATGCGCAAATAAGAGAACTCATTCTAACAGAAAGAATGAACGAACTTCGAGAAAAAAAAGAAAATCAACTTATACAACAGGTCAAGAAAAATCATGAAATCAACATACACCCTTAGTCTTTTATTGCTTTTTTGTTCTTCGTTCTCTGCTTCAGCACAACCTGAAGTAGTGGATAAAATAGCTGCACAAGTTGGCGACAACATCATCCTCCTCTCTGACCTTCAATCGCAGAAAGTTCAAATGCTTCAAGGTGGAGTTGAAATCACGAAAGAAACCGATTGTCAAATTTTGGAAGAATTGATGTATCAAGAATTGTTGATTAATCAGGCAAAATTGGACAGTATAGAAATTTCAGATCAGCAAGTTGATGCCGAGATGGAAAACCGTTTGAGAATCATTGAAGAGAAGTTTGGAAGTCGCGAAAAGATGGAAGAATTTTACGGGAAAACGGCGTCACAAATCAAAGAAGAATTTAGGGATATCATTAAAGATCGGCTTTTGGCAGATGAAATGGAACGACAAATCACCTCTGCAATATCTGTAACACCCAAGGAAGTTCAAGACTTTTATGCATTGATCCCTAAAGATTCCATTCCACTCATTAACTCACTGTTGAGTTTCCAGCAAATCGTTGTTTTCCCTCAAATCACCAAGGAAGACAAACGAATGGCGTATGAGAAATTGGCCGAGATTCGAAAAGTTGTTTTAACTGGAAAGAGCTTCGACACCCAAGCACGCATCCATTCCATGGACCCAGGAAGTGCACCCCAAGGTGGTAAAATTGAAGCATCCCGCGGCATGATGGTCCCACAATTTGAATCTGCCGTATTTTCCTTGGAACCCGGTGAAATATCGGATATTTTCGAATCAGAATACGGCTATCACATCGTCAAACTCAATAGTAGAAAGGGGGATGACTACATTTGCCAGCATATCTTGATTATTGCAGAATTTAGCGGCCGAGAACTCGAAATTGCATCCTTGAAGATGGATTCGTGTTACCAATTGTTGAAAAGGAATGAAATTACTTGGGAACAGGCAGTTGTTCGCTTCTCAAATGATGAACGAACGAAGCAAAACCAAGGAATCATCACCAATCCTATTACAGGAGAGCAAACGTGGGATATGGAGGATTTGAGTCAAGTTGATCAGCAAATTTTCCTGATCACAGATGCCATGGAAAAGGGCGACCTTTCACAACCCAACCTGTACTACGATATTTTTGACCGCAAACAAGGAATTCGTGTGGTGCGTTTAATGGATCGCACACAGCCGCACCGCGCTAATTTAACTGACGATTACGCATTAATTAAGCGCGCCACTGAAAATGACAAGAAGCAAAAAACAGTAAACAACTGGGTAAAACAAAAGATTGGAAATGCATACATACGTATTGATGAATCCTTTGTAAATTGCGTCTTCAGAAATAACTGGTCAAACAATTAGTTTCTAATTTAGTAGACGAATAATTAAAACACCATGTCAGACAAAGCGGCAATAGATCAACTGGTAGCGCATTACGCAGAATTGAAAAATGAAATCCATAAAGTCATCGTTGGACAGGATGACGTTGTAGATCAAGTACTCATCTCCATCTTTTCACGGGGACATTGTTTACTTGTTGGCGTTCCAGGTCTAGCAAAAACCTTGTTGGTCAACACCATTGCGCAAACCTTGGGTTTGAGTTTCAACCGCATTCAGTTTACACCAGACCTTATGCCATCGGACATTATTGGATCTGAAATTCTGGATGAGTCGCGCAATTTTAAATTCATCAAAGGGCCATTGTTTTCGAACATTATCCTTGCCGATGAGATCAATAGAACTCCGCCTAAAACACAATCAGCCTTGCTCGAAGCCATGCAAGAACGTTCGGTTACAGCTGCAGGAACAAACTATGCGCTCCCATCACCGTTCTTCGTTTTAGCTACACAAAATCCCATTGAGCAAGAAGGTACCTATCCCCTTCCTGAGGCACAATTGGACCGTTTTATGTTCAATATCTGGGTTGATTACCCGAGTTATACCGAAGAATTGGCCATTGTCAAGTCAACGACATCTGACAATCGAATTCAATTGAATCATGTATTGAGTGGTGAGCAAATCCTCAACTACCAAGAATTGATACGCCGCATTCCTGTGGCAGACAATGTATTGGAATATGCCGTTAAACTTGTGGGTAAAACGCGTTTCAGCTCAGATTTAGCCCCGCAAATCACCAAAGATTTTATTTCATGGGGCGCTGGTCCTCGCGCTTCACAAAACTTGATTGTAGGTGCCAAATGTCGCGCTGCCCTAAACGGTCGTTACTCACCAGATATTGATGACGTGAAGGCTGTAGCTAAACCAATCTTACGTCACCGTTTAGTGCGCAATTACCGCGCGGAAGCAGAAGGCTATTCGATGGATAAGATCATAGAAAGCTTGTTGTAAATCCATGGGTTTTGTCATCGTCAAGCGTTTTGACAATTCAATTGATGCACACCTGTTTCGTATTTCACTTGAAGCCGAAGGGATAGATTGTTTTCTTTTCGATGAAGAAATCGTTTCATTAAACCCACTTTATTCCAACGCCGTAGGAGGCATCAAAGCAAAGGTTCGAGACGAAGATGTAGAACGCACACAAACCTTTCTTAAATCGATTGAACTACAGCAGAAACCACTATGTCCTGCCTGTGGGTCTAGCGACACCTACCTCGATTACACCTCAAAAAAAGCACTTCCGCATTGGATTGCCTCTTTATTTAGTCTGTTGACAGTGACCTACCCCATTACTGGAAAAATGGTCAATACCTGCAAGGCTTGTGGTGAGCGGTTTAGAAGTTAGGACAAGGGACGGAAGGACGGAAGGACGGAAGGACAAGAGACATGTGACTATGGACATAGGATAAAATCTCTTGACTCATAGCTTGATTTCTTTTTCGTTGGTTAAATCAATTCCTATGCTCCAAAAAGAGCGCGTTGTTGATCATTCTTTATCTTTTTTTTTGATTAATACAGACTTAATTATTTGTTAATACAGCTTTTTTACCATAGCTTTAAATACTTTAAAATCTCAATTATGAAAAAAGTATTTCTTCTCTCCGTATTTGCCGTATTCCTTGCACTAACATCGTGTAATGTCCTAAGGAACTATTCCACTGATGGCTTCACGAACGAAAACAATGTTGTGTATTACAACGGAGTGGCCATGGCGAAACTTGCGGGAATTGAATTTGCATTAGACGACAACAAGTTCGTTAAAGAGATGACTTTCGAATTGATTGATGGGTCAAACAACAACAAAATTCACAACTTGATTGCCTATTTGCATAGCGTACACAAGGATTATGAGATAGAAATCGAAATTCCATTTGACAAAATGGAAGGATTTAAGTAATCAATGTTGTCGAACGTGGCCTTTTTCCCCTTCGGGAATATCAAATAAGAATGTATAGAGCCCAATGAAATGGGAATTCTTAAATCCTCTGGTCGAATAAAGTGATTTTGGAATGTAAATGCGCTGCATTTTACTCAAGCCCTTGGCGGCAGATTGTGGAGCAATACCGTCTTGGATACATGGCGCATCCTCCTCCCCTTTATTGAAGTTGGCGCCAAATTGCCATACCTCTGGCCATTCTTTCAACAACACTTTGCCTGCACCCGCATTTTCTGGAGCTATGATATAGAAACCTCCAAAATTAATTTTACCTCTAAGCTCTTCAATCATTCCCAAGGAATAGGCATAGCCCATGCTGTGCGCAACGATATACAGGGTGTCATTTTTTGATTTGTTTGGTACTTCATTCAAGAGTTGATACAAATTTCGCCCTGCGATTCTTCCATTTTCTACGCGCTTTTTAAACCCACTTTTATTGGAGCGCTTACGCAGTAAATCTATGGTGTAATCCGATTGAAAGAAACTTAACCATTTTGCCGTTGAGGATGAATGGTAGCAGATGTGCTTGTTTTCATTGCTACATCTTGATGGATATGCGGCAATTAACTTTATGAAATTTTTAATATTTCGATGATTTGAAGTGGAAATGGAAAAATTGCCATCTGCATAATAACTTTCAGATGGATTAATCCTTTCACGAAACTTGGTGTCGAAATCTTTATAATACCAATAACGAAAACGATCGAATGAATAAATCAGGTTAGTTGATTTTGGTAGTTCAAGTCCATTATTTTCAAGGTCCCATACTTGGTCTTCAAAACTATTTGCTGTCGAGGAAGACCTGTACCCATTCACGTATAACAAAATACGTTTTGCAGGATCTTGAACCTTGAGCAAAGCCGTTATTTCATTCCCTCTATGGTTATACACCTCCTGTCGAATGGTCTTCCCCCTTTGGTTTTTAAATGAAAAGACCATGTATTGACTCGCCGATTTTCTAGAATATTTTTGCCCATCCACCACCAAGAGATCACTATCGTGGTGAAATCTGCACTTGAGTAATTGCTCATTTTTAATGGTTACCTGAAAGTACAAAACAGGTTTTCTTTTCGACTTGATCCATTTGTTCTTCTTATGCACCATAACTTGCGAACAAATTTCATCTTCAACACGTCCTTGCATTTTTTTATTTTGCTTGACCTCACGAATGGCTTGAAACTCACTCATGCCTTTCAGTTCTTTGACCGGACCTGATTTTACCACAAATTGATCGTATCCTTTTTGGATGAAATAAAAACCTGCAAAAAGTACAGCAAAACCCAATGCTAATCCAAACAATCTAACCAGAAACTTCAGGAAAAATCGTCGTTCAAACCTTGAATCTATGGCTATGTCCAATCTCTTTTTTAACAAGACAGCCAACGAAATCCCAAAAGCTACAAGAATCATGTGCCAAGCACATACATTTTGATTCCAAAGTGTAAATCTGGTTTCATAAAAGAAGTCATCTATATTCAAATGATAGGATTGATAGTTCCTTTTGAACGGATGCCGAATTGATGACATTAAATCATTGTCCCACAAGCGAATATTCCCCTTCTCGTCTTCTGCCCAGAAGTAATAAGCCACACGGCCATTGTCAACCGAAACTTGCTCATAATCATCATAATAGCTAAACGCTTGCGGAGATGAACTTAATACATCCCATTGATGTGCAATCAACATGAGTCCACCTTGTTCATCAAAAAGATTATCTGTTGTTTTTCGACCAGGACCATTGTTCTTCCATGTAGCATCCAACTGCCCCATACCTATACCAAGCAAACGTGCAAAAGATCGATAAAACAAAGAATCATCGGGTTGATTTACAATAAATCCAAGTGACTTGCCTCGAACCACGTACTCCTGAATGGCTGAATTCTTAAATCCTGGTAGGAGAAAAACATAATGTGCATTTCTATTGTACTTTGGGAACTGAATAAAATAGGCATCCCTCAGTTCCTGCATCTGACTCGTATATTGCTTATACTCCAAGGTAGGAGAATTGAATTCAGAAATGGCTTCGAATGTACTCGCATCAAAACGAGAATCTACCGAGACATT